>JBJTIV010000458.1:0-4323 GCA_046095145.1 Planctomycetaceae bacterium | reverse complement strand
CGCCTTTGTGGCGGCGTTTCAAGGCCCCTTCGCCGCCTGGCTCGACGTCCTGCCCGACGCGGTCCAGGCCAAGCTCGCGAACCTGCTGGTCGACGGCCGGATCGTCGCCGCCAAGGTCGCCGGCCGGATGTTCCTGGCGGGGCCGCTGCTCGGGACCGGCCTGGGCACGTACGGCGATCTCTTTCCCGCGATCATGAAGGGCGATCGCATCATGTTCTTCGCCCACAACGAATACGCACAACTGCTCGCCGAGAGCGGTCTGCTCGGCGTGGGGCTGCTCGCCGCGGCCGCCTGCACGCTTGGCGCGAGGTTCTGGCGCTTCTGCCGTGAGCGGCCGGCAGCGGCCCGGCAAATCGACGCAGGCGCATGGGCCGCACTAGCCGGCGTGGCCGCCCACTCGGTCTTCGACTGGGGCATGCACGCGCCGGCAAACGCATTGCTCGCGTGCCTCGTGACCGGTCTGGCCCTCTCGAGCGTCGCGGCGCGTCACGCACGGGCGACCGCAGAGCCAACGAGCCTGCTCGCACGCGGGTCGGCTTTCGCGCTTGCCGCCGCATGCCTTCTCGTCGTGCCGTGTCTGGCGCGAGACGCCTTCACGGCCCACACGCTCGACGTTCTCCGCCGTGCCACCACGGCCGCGCGCGTGGCGGCACTCAAACCCGACGCGCCGTCCTCGGCGCCCCAGCTCCGCGACGCCATCCGCACCGGCACCCGTGCCTCACGGCTCGATCCCGGCGAATGGCAGCTGGCCGCCCTGCTCGCGCAGGCAAACCTGCAGCTGGCCCACGTGGCCGTCGACGACGAGGAGCGCCGGGCGGCCGAGGCCTCGGTCGCCGACTGGACGCAGGGGGCACGTCGCGCCACCGCGGTCGCTCGCGGCCTGCCGGAGCCGCTGCCGACGCCGCCAAAGTGACCGGGTTCCACGCGACCATTCTGGCCTGCGGTATCCCGTGAGTTTAGGCTCTGTTCCGTCCGGCGGCGTCCGTCGCGCCCGCTGAACCCCTCGCGAGCCCGACACCAGCCCGATGTGCGGCATCTGCGGAATCATCGCGACGAACCCGGGGCTGATCGAGGCCTCCGTGGACCGCATGATGCGGGTGATGCACCATCGCGGCCCAGACGACGGCGGTTTCGAGCTCCTTCCCCTGGGGCCCGAGACCAGCGGCCCCTTCGCCGGCCTCGGCTTCCGGCGGCTCGCGATCCTCGACCTCTCGCCGGCCGGCCACCAGCCGATGGTCAATCCCGACACCGGCGACTGCCTCGTCTTCAACGGCGAGATCTACAACTTCCGCGATCTGCGCGCCGACCTGGCGGCCACGGGCGCGAGCTTTCGCAGCACGGGCGACACGGAAGTGTTGCTGCAGGCGCTCTCGACCTGGCGCGAAGCGGCGCTGGAGAAGATCCAGGGCATGTATGCGCTGGCCTTCTATCACGCGGCCACGCGGCGGATTCTCCTGGCCCGCGACCCGCTGGGCATCAAGCCGCTGTACGCGGGCCACACGGCGAGCGGCTTCGTGTTCGCGAGCGAAGTGAGGGCCGTGCGGGCCGCCGGGCTGCTCTCCGACGAGCTGGACGTGTCCGGCATCGCCGGCATGCTCGCCTACGGGGCGGTGCAGTCGCCGCGCACGGTCTTTTCGGCGATCCGCTCCTTCCCGCCCGGCGCCTTCCAGTGGATCGACGGCGGCGTGGCGACCGGTCGGCCGCCCGCCACCCCGCGGCGCTTCTGGCGCTTCGGCTCCCGACCGCGGCCGCCGCAGGACCACGCCGCGGTCGTGGCGGACGTGAACCGGCTCCTGCACGATGCCGTCTCCCGGCATCTGGCGGCCGACGTGCCGGTGGGGGTGTTTCTCTCGGCCGGCATCGACAGCACGGTCGTGGCCGCCTTCGCCCGCGAGTACTCGCCGGCCGTCGCCGCCTACACGGTGGGCTTCGACGCCGAGCACGGCGAGGACGAGGTGGCGATCGCCGCACAGAGCGCGGCATCGCTCGGCATCCGCCACACGACGGTGACCCTCGACACGCAAACGGTCCGCGATCGCTGGCCCAAGTGGTTGGCGTCGCTCGATTCGCCGAGTGTCGACGGCTTCAACACCTACATCATCAGCGAATGGATCCGCTCCTCCGGTGCCATCGTGGCCCTCTCGGGCCTCGGTGCGGATGAGCTTTTCGGCGGCTACGTGACCTTCGCGCCGGTGCCGCGGCTGGTCGCCATGCTGCGTGCCGTGCGCTTCGTCCCGCCGCCGCTGCGGGCCGCGGTGGTGGCGACGCTCGGGAGCGTGCGGGGCCGGCCCGGAGCCTACGACAAGCTCGCCGACCTCGTGGCCGGCGACCCGAGTGTGGCGGGCGTGATGCGGTCGCTGCGGCGCGTCATCGCCTCGCGGTCGCTCTGCGCGATGCGGCTCGAGGCCGTCCGCCTCGGCCTCCGGCCCGACTATCTCGATCCGGCGAGCCCGTTCCTCGCCGATCCTCCCCTCGCCGACGTCTTCAACGAGATTTCACGAACGGAGTCGACTCACTACATGGGCGACACGCTCCTGCGCGACACCGACGCCAACAGCATGCGACACTCGCTCGAGGTGCGCGTGCCATTCCTCGACCTGCCGCTCGTCGACTACCTCACGTCACTGCCCGGCTCCGTCAAGCGGCCCGCCGGGGCACCGACCAAGGTTCTGCTGCGGGAGGCGGGCCGCTCCGTGCTGAGCGACGCCGTCACGAACCGCGCCAAGACCGGCTTCATGCTCCCGATCGGGGCCTGGATGCGGCGGGAAATGCGGGATTCCTGCGCGGCCGCCGTGGAGCACGTGGCCGGCCTGCCGTTCGTGGACGGCACCTCCGTGCGGCGGGTCTGGCAGACGTTTCTCGAGAGCGACCGCGCGCTGCACTGGTCACGGCCGCTGGCGATCGTTTCACTGGGCACGTATCTGCTCGAAGCCCGACGCCACGAGTCATGAAGTCCGCCACCTTCGCCACCGTCATCACCCGCGACCATCTCGCGAACGCCCGCGTGCTGGCCGCGCGGCTGCGGGAGTTTCACGAGGAGCCGCTCCACGTGCTCTGCGTGGACGATCTCGGGGCGCACGTCGACGTGGCGAAACTGCCCTTCCGGGTCCTGTCGCTCGACGAGGTGCTGCCGCCCGAGCACCGCGGCATGACCTTCTATTACTCCGCCTTCGAGCTCTGCAACGCGCTCAAGCCCTGGCTGCTCCGCCGGCTCCTGGCCACCACGCCCCACGACCGCTGCATCTATCTCGATGCCGACGTGTTTCCCTTCGGCCCGCTCGCCGACGCCCTCGCGGAACTCGAGTTTGCGAGCGTGTTGCTCACGCCCCACGGACTCTCGCCGCCGCCCGCCGCCGCGGCGGAACTCGAGACACTGAACCTGAAGTACGGCGTCTACAACGGCGGGTTTCTCGGCGTGCGCGCCTGCACGGAGTCGATGCGGTTCCTCGACTGGCAGGCCGGGCGGCTCGCCACGCTCGGCTTCCGTGGCTGGCACGACGTCTACGTTGACCAGCTCTGGCTCAACCTCGCGCCCGTCTACTTCGAGGGCGTGAAGGCTTGGCGGCACCCCGGCGCCAACGTGGCCAACTGGAACCTCTACGAGCGGGAACTTGTCCGGGCCGGCGACGGCTACACGGCCACTGGGCAGCCGCTGCTCTTTGCCCACATGAGCAACTGGCGGTTCGACGCGCCCGACGACTGGACACTCGGCCGGCCGCTGGCTCCCGGCACCGACGGCTCGATCATCGCCGAGATCGGCCGGCGGTATCGCGACGCGCTGGCGGACGCGGGCCACGAGGACTGCCGCCGCTGGCCCTACGGCTTCGGCACGTTTGCGAGCGGCCGGCCGATCACGCTGCCGATGCGGCGCGAGTGGTATGAGCGGGTGATGGCCGGCGCCACCTCCGCGGCGTCGCCGTTCGACCATCCGGAGTGGTTCCGCGGGCCCCGCTACGTGGAGTGGAAGCGGTATGTGCCGCTGCCGGTGAAGCGCTTCCTCCACAAGTCGATCGCTTCGACGTGAACGGGCGGAGGCGCTCCCTATTCACCCTCTCCATGTGGGAGAGGGTGGGACGTGCTACACCGGCGGGCGGTTCCGGCCGGTGAGTTTTCGCCACAGGTTGCCGGCCCGCCAGCGGACCACGAACACGCGGTGCCGCCACGAGGGCCGGTTCATCGCCCGGATCGTGGCCCGGTCCGCCTCGGACGAGAGCCGTGGCACGAAGCCCTGGGGCGTGATCCAGTAGCCGAACTCGGGGATTCTCGCAAACGGCGGAGGCGGCAGGCGGCGCTTCTGGAGATGGACGTAGGCGAATTCGTCGC
>JBJTIV010000457.1:0-7478 GCA_046095145.1 Planctomycetaceae bacterium | reverse complement strand
CTGGTGGTGGCCGCCTGCTGCGCGGCTGCCGCCTGGGCCGGAGGGCTCGTCGGCAGCGTGACCGGGCTCTCGTGGGCCGACGACTTCGCGGCCGACGGCGACCCGCAGGCCGGCGGCGTGGCACGGCTCGCATGGTGGCTCGGGCGCGCGGGCTTCTTCGCCATGGACGGGCATCTGGCCGTCGTCGCCGGACTCGTCGACAGCTTCCGCACGCTTCCCGTGGGCACGCCCCCCGGCGCCCTCCTGGCCCGCGTGGCCGAGGCGCCGGACATCGCGCTGGCGCTGGCCCTGTCGCTCGCCGGGCCGGCGCTCGTGGCGGTCGTCACCTTCCACGTGGCGGCCGCCGTGTGCCTCCGCACCGTCCGCTTCGCGCCCGGCCAGGGGCTGCTCCAGGCCGCCGCGGCGCTCGCGGCGCTGGGCATCATCGTGGTGGGAACGCCGGCGTGGCTCGACGGGTTCGGCGCCGCCGCCCGCGACCGCGTGGAGCGGACCCTGCCCGCGGCCGTTCCGCCGCCGTGACCGCCCGCCCGTCCCGACGCAGCACACGCCATGGCCGACACCGCCGATCGCACGCTTCCCGCCACGCCCAGCCGCCGCGAGGCCGCGCGCCGCTCGGGCGCGGGGCCGACGGCCGTCGCGCCCGCCTGGGCCGCGGCGGCCTTGACCACGATCCTGCTGGGACCGGCCTGGCTGGCCGCCACGGTGCCCGCGGCGGCCGACCTGCTGCGGGCCGCGCTGCCCGCGGCGGCGACGCGGGAGCCCGACGCCTTGCCGCCCGCGGCGGTCTGGCTGCCCACGGTGGGCGTGGTGCTCGCCGCCGCCTGCGCCGGGCTGGCCGTGCGGCTCCTGCTCGACGGCTTCTCGTGGCAGCCCGGCCGCGCGGCGCCGGACCTGCGCCGCATCGACCCGCTCGGCGGTCTCGCCCGCATCCGGGCGGTGCGGACGCTGGTCGCCTGCCTGGGGCAGGCGATCGCCCTGACGATCCTGGTCGTCGTGGCCATCCGCGCCGCCGGACCGCTCGCGGCGGTGGCCGCCGCGGGCGGCGGCTTGGATGACGCGGGACCGCTCGCGGCCGCGGCCTGGCGTCCGCTCACGTGGCTGGCCGGGGCCACGGCCCTCGTCGCGCTGGCCCAGTGGGCGCTGGCCCGCCGCCGGTTCGAGGCCGCGATCCGCATGACGCCGCAGGAGTTCGCCGACGAGAGCCGGGGGCTGCAGGCCGATCCGAAGGTCCGGCTGCTCCACTGGCAGCGGCCGCGGGGGCCGGTCAGGCCGGCTGCTGCGGCGGCGGGGCGTAGCCGTAGCGGTCCATGAACGGCCGCCAGCGCCGTGAGATCTCCGCCACGAGCCGCGGATCGAGGCGGTAGTCGTTGGTGCGGTAGTTCCGCATCGACCGCGCCTGGGCCTCGAGCGCCGGCTCGACGGCCGCAAAGTCCCCGAGATCGAGCCGTTCGTAGGCCTCGCGCAACCGGCCCACCGGATCGGCCACGAGATCCTCGTAGCGGAGCTCGTGGAGCGACCCGGGCGGCAGCCGCGGCCGGTCGCGCTCGAACGCCGCGTACATCTTCTCGAACGTCGTGAACACGTAGGCGTCGGCCCGCGAGCCGTCGTCCACCTGCATGCCCTGCACCTCGTGCAGCGACTTCCACAGCCAGCGGGTGGACGGAAACACGACGAACGGGTCGCGGACCACGTGGAGGAACTTCGCGCCGGGGAACATCTCGGCGAGCACCGCCGTGCGGGCGGTGTGGGGAGGGCTCTTGAGCACGGGTCGCCGCCGGTCGCGGACCGCGAGCCGCGCGAGAAACGTCCGCATCGCCCGCTGCCAGCGGGCGCGGGACTCCGGGTCGAGCTCGGTGACGTCGAGGGCCACCGGGACGGGCGGGCTCGTCCGGGGAAACGCCATCCGCCGGTAGGGCGACGGCGCCCCCATGTTGACCAGCGCGAATTCGTCCTCCTGCGGGCGGTCCCAGCCGGCGGCCACTTCGTCCATCGGCCGCCGCTTGGGGAGCATCCACGCCACCAGGCCCGACACCGCCCCCTCGGTGAGCAGGAAGTGACCCGGCGCGCAGCACTGCCAGGTGTTGGGGCAGCAGAACGCCGGGTCGAGCATGAGCAGTTCGTGGAGCAGCGTGGTGCCGCTGCGCCAGTGACCGATGATGAACAGCGGCGGCGGTGTCGACGGGGGCGACCGCAGCTGGCGGCGGAAGCGGGCCTCCGACAGGAGCTCACCGAGCGAGTTGAAGCCCGCTGCCGCGGTCACCGTCGCCACCTGGCCCCACTTGTGGGGCGCGATCGACCAGCGGTGCTCGTTGACCAGCGGCAGCCACACGCCGAGCGGCATGCCGTGCCAGAACCGCGGGCTCCACCAGGGGTAGCCGCGCACCCGGCTCTCGGTGTCGACGCTGCTCTTCGTCGCTGGCATGGGCGGTGGGCGGGGAGGTGACCCGGCGGCCGCGTGCGCCGGACCGTGATCAGGAGGATCGTAGCCGATCGGTGATCACCGCGTGACGTCTTTCACGGCGCCGGCCTTTCGCTCCTCGGCCGCGAGACGTTCCTCGGCCGCCCCGACGGGCGGCACGGCATCGAGCGCGGCGGCGAGTCCGGCCGTGGCCGACATGCCGGCGCCCCGGAAGCACTCGCGGCCGTCGACGCCGACGACGACCACCGTCGGAAACGCCGTGACGGCGAACGTCCGGCACGTGGCCGCGTCGCGGTCGGCATCGACCTGGGGGCACACGCAGCGGCGGGTGAGCGCCACGAGCCGGGGATCGACCAGCGGCCCGCGGGCGAGCTCCGCGCTCCAGCGGCACCACGAGGCCCGAAACACGATCAGGAGCGGCCGGCCCTCGGCGCCGGCGCGGCGGGCGGCCGCCGCGTAGTCGTCGACGTAGGCGACGCCGTTCGCGTCCCGGCCGGCCGCGCCGCCGGCCTGCGGGCGGGCCGCCGCAGGCCAGAACGTCTGGCGATCGGGTGGCTTCACGGGCTCGTCCCGCACCTGGCACCCGGCCACGAGCAGCGCGGCCAGGCATGCGGCTGCGCCGGCGCCGGCTGCGGACGCCAAGGCCATGCGGTGATCGTCCGCTCGTCGGAACATGCGCGTTCCCAGGATTTCCGCCCGTCGCCCCCGGCGGGGTGGTACGGCCGACGAGGATGGGGTGGCAACCCCGGTTGCGGGCCGCACGCGCACGGTGGTGACGCCGCGGCCCGGCGGGGGATTCTGGGAAACCCGGGGACCGTGGCGGGGTCGGTCCGCGGCCACATTCGCCTGTCGCGGCGGCCCGCGGGGGCCTACGGTTCCCGCCGTCCGGCCTGGCGGCCGGCAGGTTCCCGGCGGCTCCACCGTGATGCGCCTGCGCCGAACATCGGCCGTGGTCTGCGCCGCGCTCGTCGCGCTGGGCGCCGGCTGCCGGCTCGTGAACCGTGGTCCCGTGTCGCCGGAGCTCGCCGACGCCCGCCGGCTGTGCAACGAGGGCCTCTCGGCGGCCGATCGGGACGACCTCGACCGTGCCGAGTCCCTGCTCGAGCAGGCCGTGAAGCACTGCCCGGCCGACGTCGACGCCCGCCGCCACTACGCCGACGTGCTCTGGCGTCGCGGCGAGCGCCAGCAGGCGGTGGGGCAGCTCGTCGCGGCGCTCGAGATGTCGCCGGCCGATCCGGCCCTGTGCGTGGAGGCGGGGCGGATGTATCTCGAACTCGGCATGCTCGACGACGCCGGGCGGCTCGGCGAGGAGGCGGTGCGGCTCGCGCCGCGGTCAGCCGACTCCTGGCGGCTGCACGGCCGGGTGGCGCTGGCCCGCGGGCAGTTCGAGGCCGCGGTGGCCGACTTCCACCGGGCGCTGGCCATCGCCGGTGACGACCGTGACCTGCTCGCCGACACCGCGCGGGCGTACCTGGCGCTGGGCCGCCCGCGGCGGGTGCTGGCCACCCTCGCGGTTCTCGCCGAGGACGGCGGCCCCGACGGCCTGCCCGCCGACCTCGTCGCGCTCGAGGCCCGCGCGCAGGAGTCGCTCGGCCACACGGCGGAGGCCGCCGCCGACTGGCGGCGCGCCATCGCCCGGGGCGACGCCTCTCCGGAGGACGCCCAGCGGCTCGCCGCACTCGAGGCCGCGGCGGCGGAAGACGGCCCGGTCCGCCGCTGAGCCGCGGCTCACGCGCCCGAGGTGGTGCGGCCGGGGAGCAAGTCGAAGGCGCCGATCGCCGGCACGAGCATGGCCAGCGTCGCGAAGCCGTAGGCCGCGACCACGACGAGGAACACCTGCAGCGTGCCCCCCTGGAGGAAGCCGGCGATGGCGGTGAACGTGAGCGCCGGCAGGAGCGCCGCGGCCCAGCCCACCGCGGGCGAGGGATTGCGGGTCGAGAGCGCCGCGTAGAGGCCGATGGCGCCGCCGACGATCACGGCGAGAAACGGCGCCAGCTGCAACTCGAAGGCGCCGCCGAACTCCACCATGATCCGCATCGCCGTGGCCACGCCCGCGAACAGGAAGGCCACCGTGCCGAGCGTCACGGCGATCGCCCGGCGCGAGGCCCGTTCCGAGAGCCCCAGGTACACGCCGAGCACCGCCGCGAAGAACACGAGCAGGGCCAGCCCCAGCACGAGGTAGATCCCGTGCTCGGCCGTCACCAGGCCGAGGCCCACGAGCGCCGCGCACAGGCCGAGCGGCAGCCACACGATCTCGCGGGCCGCCGCGAGCACGCCGCCGAGCTTGCCCCACACGAGCTCCGCGGGCTCGAGGTCGCTGACGAGCAGCAGGTCGAAGGTGCCGCGGTCGCGCTCGGAGGTGATGCTCGTCACGGCCAGCGCCGCGACCGCCAGGAGGCTCGCCAGCATCGGCGGCACGACGGCGATCGCCACCGCCAGCCCGTCGGGCCGCGGGGTGCGGGCCTGGCCGGCCACGCCCGCCACGGCCGCGGCGAACAGGGCCAGCCACGCCACCCGCACGAAGGCCATCGCCCGCCCGTGCGCCCGCGTGCGGATCTCGCGCCACAGGACCGGGTTGGCCCACACGCGGCGGGCCGCCGTCCGACCGGCCGCCGCCCGCCCGCGGCCGCGCCGCTCGCCCGAGGTGTTCCACCCGCGGACCCGGGCCACGGCGATGGCGGTCGTGGCGGCCACCACCCCGCCGCACACCGCGACGAGGGCGGGCAGGAAGCCGCCGGCGCCGGGGGCGAGGGCCGCGAGCGCCGCCCGCGCGGGCGAGACCGCCGCCGCCGCCGCGGGCCCGAACCGCGCCGCGACCGCCTCGCCCGCCGCCAACCAGGCCACGAGCGCGCCCGCGGTGACGGCGAGCGCCTGAAACGACGTGTCCTTCCAGAACGCCACGGCGTTCGCGATGCTCGCGGCGGCCAGCGACGCGGCGACGGTGACGACGAACATCCGCGCCAGCTGGGCCGGCGTCACGCCGCCGAGCAGGGCCAGGAAGGCGAACACCGGCGCGGTCGACACGAGCACGACGAGCACCCGCAGCAGGCTGCCGGCGAGTTTTCCCGCCACCAGGTGGGCGTCGCCGAGCCGGCTGACCAGGAGCAGTTCGAGCGTGCGGCGATCCTTCTCTGCCGCCACCGCGACGGCCGCCGAGAAGGCCGCCGCGAGCATCGCCAGCGCCAGCTGCAGGGGGGCCAGGATCCGCAGCAGCGTGGCCGAGAACCGCGCCGTGTCGCCGGCCGTGGTGATCGCCTGGCTGCCGGTCACGACCAGCCAGCAGGTGGCCGCCACCGCCACCAGGGCGGCCGCGGCGACCGCCCGGGCCACGTAGAGGCCCCGCGCCCGGGGTGCGGCCGCGGCCTCGCGTTCGAACACGGCTCCGAGGGGCATGGCGGCACGGACCGGCCGGTCCGCTGGGGTCGGTGGAAATGGCTGCGAACCACCTATAGAGTAACGCCGAGCCGCAGGCAGCGGCGACGGTCCCTCTTCCCGAGTCGGCAATCGAAAGGCTGCACACAGCATGGAATCCTCCCGCCGTCCGTCCTCGTTCCGCCGCCAGGCCGCCGCGCTGCTCGCGGTCGCCGCGGGCCTCGTGCCGTTCGCCGCGGCCCGCGCCCAGGTCACGGCCCAGACGCTCATCGGCAAGGCCGTCTCCGACGAGTCGCAGACCAAGGAGATCAACAACGCGATCGCGCGGTTCCGCGACCGCGACATCGACGGTTGCCGGGCCGTCCTCGACCGGGCCCGGACCAACAACGCGAAGCTGCCTCCGCCGGGCGTGATGATGTCGATGCTCTGGCTGAGCGTGAACCAGCTCAACCCGGCTCGGGCGGAGCTCGAGGAGACGGCCGTGAAATATCCCGGCGACCCAGAGCCCTACCTGATGCTCGGCGACCTGGCCTTCCAGGATCGTCGCATCACCGACGCCGCGGTGCTGTTCGACAAGGCGACGGCGCTCACCGAGAAGTTCGAGGAGAACGCCAAGCGGAAGCGGGACTTCGAGATCCGCTGCAACGCGGGCAGCGCCGCGGTGGCCGAGTCCCGGAAGCAGTGGGAGACCGCCCAGAAGCACCTGGCGAAGTGGCTGGAGCTCGATCCCGACAACGCCAGCGCCCACCAGCGGATGGGCATCGTGCTGTTCCAACTGGGCAAGGAGACCGAGTCGCTCGCCGCCTTCCGCGAGGCCAAGAAGCTCGACGAGCAGGCCGTGCAGCCCGAACTGGCGCTGGCCCGGCTCTACGACGACGCCCGCAAGAAGGACACCGCCAAGAAGCTCATCGAGGCCGCGATCAAGGCCGCCCCGCAGGATCCCGCGGTGCTCCTGGCGTCGGCGCAGTGGTACCTGGGCCAGGAGGACCTGGAGACGGCCAAGGCGACGGCCGAGAACGCCCTCAAGATCGACCCCAAGAGCCTCGAGGGACGGATCGTCCGCGGGGCGATCGCCCGCGTGGCCCGCGACTACAAGACGGCCGAGCGCTTCTTCAACGAGGCCCATGTGCAGTCGCCGAGCAACTTCGCGGCCAGCAACTCCCTGGCGCTGGTGCTCATCGAGTCGGACGAGAAGCCCAGCCGCCAGCGGGCCCTGGAGATGGCCGAGGCCAACGTGGCGATGTATCGCGAGAACTCGCCGCAGCAGGTCAACGCCCTGACGACGCTGGCCTGGGTCTACTACAAGCTCGGCCGCCGCGAGGATGCCGAGCGGATCCTCGACCAGATCTCGCGCAACAACGCGCTCACGACCGACGGCGCCTACTACGTGGCCCGGATCCTGGTGGACCGCGGCGAGAAGGACCGTGCCCGGCAGATCCTCGAGGAGGTGCTGGCCTCCGAGCCGATGTTCGCCACGCGGCCCGACGCCGTCGACCTGCTCGCCAAGATCAAGCCCGCCCCGGGCGGCTGACCCGCGGGTCGCGGGTCACTCCGGCTCCGGAGCCACCGGCACGCCGTCGGCGTCCGCCGGCACCTCGCGGAGCGTGATCGACCCGCCGGCCGTGGTGGCGGCGCCGGGTGTCGCCGTCACCGCCGGCTGCCGCCGGCGTCCGCGCCGCATGCGGAT
>JBJTIV010000456.1:0-9266 GCA_046095145.1 Planctomycetaceae bacterium | reverse complement strand
CCCGGAGCCTTTCCCATGCCTGCCGCGCGCCCGCTGCCCGTCGTCCGCATCCCCGCCCTCGCGGTGGCCCTGGCGATCGTCGCCGCGTCGGCGGCGGCGCAGGCTCCGCCCCCCGAGGCCCATCCGGCGATCGCCCGCGCGCCCCGCCACGCCCGCACGAGGCACGGCCACCAGGGCGATCCCGTCAACGTGGCGTTCGTGGGCACGGAGGAGGAACTGCACCGCGTGCTCGCCGCGGCGGGCTGGTATGCCGCCGATCCGATCACGCTGGCCACCTCGGTGCGGATCGCCGCCGACGTGGTGCTGCGGAAGCCCTACGACCACGCCCCCGTGAGCGACCTCTACCTGTGGGGCCGAGTGCAGGACGCCGCCTTCGAGCAGCCGGTGGGCGGCAGCCCGAAGCAGCGGCATCACGTCCGCTTCTGGCGGTCGGTCGAGGTCGACGCGGCGGGCGCGCCGCTCTGGCTGGGGGCCGCCACGTTCGACGAGCGGGTGGAGATCAGCCGCACCACGGGCGGGATCACGCACCGCATCGACGCCGACGTCGACGCCGAGCGCGACAAGCTCGTCACCGACGCCCACCGCGGGGCCGCGCTCGGCGGCTTCTACTGGATGGACCGGTTCCATGCCGAGCGCGCGGGGCGAAACGGCGGCGGCGATCCGTACTTCACCGACGGCCGCCTCGCCGTCGGCGTGATCTCGCTGCGGCACTGACGCCTTCCTGCCCGCCGCGTGGTAGCCTGCGGTCCCCGAAGGACCCGAGCCGTACGGCGTGGTGGATGAGTTCCGTGCAGCGCATCATCGCCGCCGTCGTGGTCGCCGCCGCGCTCGTGTCCGCCTGCCGCCCCGCGCGCCGCACCGAGTCCGCCACGGACGTCGCGCCGGCCACCCGCGCCGCCCACGAGCAGGCCGCACGCGTCGTGACGGCCGCCGACGCCGCCGCGCTCGAGGCCGCGCGCCGCGGCCTCGTCGCGGCGCCCTCCGGGCAGGTCAAGGATGCGGATGGCACCGTCGTCTGGGACTTCGCCGCCTTCGACTTCGTGGATGGCGCGGCGCCCGAGACGGTGAACCCGAGCCTCTGGCAGCAGGCCATCCGCAACAACCAGGTCGGCCTGTTCCGGGTCACGGACCGGATCTGGCAGCTCCGCGGCTTTGACCTGGCCAACATGACCCTCATCCGGGGTGACACCGGCTGGATCGTGGTGGACACGCTCACCGCCGCCGAGACCGCGGCAGCCGCCCTGGCCTTCGCCCGCGAGCACCTCGGCGACACGCCCGTGTCGGCGGTGATCTTCACCCACAGCCACATCGACCACTTCGGGGGCGTGCTCGGCGTGATCTCGGCCGAGGAGGCCGCCGCCCGGCAGGTGCCGATCGTGGCCCCGGCCGGCTTCATGGCCGAGGCCACGAGCGAGACCATCCTCGCGGGCACGGCCATGGGCCGCCGCGCCGCCTACATGTTCGGCGACCGGCTGCCGCGGAGCCCGCGGGGCCTCGTGGACTCGGGACTCGGCAAGGCCGTGGCCGCCGGCCGCGCCGGCATCCTGCCGCCGACCCTCGTCGTCTCCGAGCCGACGGAGACGCACGTCATCGACGGCGTGACGTTCGTGTTCCACAACGTGCCGGAGACCGAGGCGCCGGCCGAGTTCGTGTTCGCCCTGCCGGACCTCCGGGCCTTCTGCGGCGCGGAGCTCATGAGCCACACGCTCCACAATCTCTACACGCTCCGCGGCGCGAAGGTCCGCGACGCCCTCCGCTGGGCCGAGCACCTCGACCGCTGCCTCGACCACGTCGGCGCGGCCGACGCGCTCTTCCTGCAGCACCACTGGCCCGTCTGGGGCCGGGACGAGATCCGGAACTTCATCGTCTGCCAGCGCGACGCCTACAAGTTCATCCACGACCAGACGGTGCGCATGATCAACGCGGGCCTCACCGGCCCGGAGATCGCGGCCCGGCTGGAGATGCCGCGGTCGCTGCAGGACCACGTGAGCGTGCACGGCTACTACGGCACCGTGAAGCACAACGCGCGGGCGGTGTACCAGTTCTACATGGGCTGGTTCGACGCCCATCCCTCGAACCTCGACGAGCTCACGTCGGAGGAGCGGGCCGCCCGCTACGCGGCGCTGGCCGGCGGGGTCGACGGCCTCGTGACGGCCGCGCGCGCCGCCTACGACGCGGGCGACTTCCGCTGGGCGGCCGAGCTGCTCGAGCATGCCGTCCACGCCGAGCCGAAGAACGCGCAGGCCACGGAGCTGCTCGCCCGGACGTTCGACCAGCTCGGCTGGGCGGCGGAGTCGGCCAGCTGGAGAAACTTCTACCTCACCGGCGCGGTCGAGTTGCGCGACGGCCCGCCCGCGAACGGCCGGTCGCTCGAGAGCATGCTCGACATGCTCCAGCACGCGCCGGTGGAGCGGTTCCTCGAGCGGATGGCCGCGGCGATCGACGGCGCGGCCGCGGCCGACTGCCGGCTGAAGATCAACATCGTGCTCTCCGACACGGGCGAGCGCTACGTGCTCTGGATCGAGAACGCGGTGCTGCACTTCCGCCGGGGGCCGCCCGACGCCGCGGCGGACGCCACGCTCACGCTCACGAAGCCGCTCTTCATCCGGCTCATGACCGGCCGGGCCGGGGCGCGCGACCTGCTGCTCTCCGACGAGGCCACGATCGAGGGGAGCACGCTCGCCCTCGGTCGGTTCCTCCTGCTCGTCGAGAAGGCCCCGGGAACGTTCCCGATCGTCACGCCGTGACCCGCGGACCGCGGGCCGTGCGCCGCGGATTCGTCCCAGCCCGCGGCGGATTCGTCCCTGTGTGAACCGGATTCGTCCCTGCCTGGACCGGATTCGTCACTTCTCCGGGAATGACCCCCGCGGCGTCGTCGGGCACTGCTACCGTGCCGAGGCGATCGATGCCGGTTCCAGTGCGGTATCCGGCCTCTCGATTCGCCGCCGTGTGGCCTCCAGAGATTCCGCCCATGTCCAGCCGCCCCCTCCGCTTGTCAGTGCTGGTCGCCCTCGCCCTGCTCGCACCGGCACGGCCGACCGTCGCCGGCGTGGTGCTCGGCGCGAACAGCTTTACGTCGCTGGGGCCGTTTGCGGGCAACTATTCCTACGCGGTCGACACGTCCGCGCTGACGATGGCGAGCTCGGTGACAACGTACACCGGCGTCACGTCGCCCGATGGATCGGCCGTGTTCACCTTCGACGACATCACCTTCGACGCCGGTCACATCATGACGGTGACCGGCTCGCGGCCGGTCGCCTTCCTGTCGCAGGCATCCGCGGCGATCGCCGGCGAGATCAACGGCACGGGTGGCCACCCGGACAAGCATGGCGTCGACATCCAGATCGGCGCGGTCACCGCCGTGACCATCAGCGGCCAGGTGAGGTCGAACGGAGGCGTCGGCACGTCGGGCACCAATGGTTCACCGGGCAGCGGCGGCGGCAATGGATCCACTGGAGGAGACGGCGACTCCGGCAGTTCGGGGCAGGCGGCGATCGGGAGGACGCCAGGGTCCGGGGGTCCGGGGGCGAGTGTTGGGAATGCGTTTGGCGGGAGAGGCGGCTATGGGGCGATCTCCCCTGGTGCGTTCGCCACCGACTCGACTGGCGGCGATGGCGGTGACGGCGGCGGTGGTGGCGGCGGCGGCGGCGGCGGCGATGGCGAACATGGGACCAACGGCTCGGAGGGGAGTCGCGGTGACGACGGAACCGCCGGCGGCGACGCCGGCGACGGCGGTGAGATCCTGATCCACGCACGCACCGTCACGTTGGCCGGCAGCGCCGTGCTCGAAGCGGATGGCGGCGATGGCGGCACGGGAGGCGACGGCGGCCAGGGCGGCACGGGCGGCGCGGGTGGTGATGGTGGCAGTGGTGGCAGTGGCGGCAACGGTGGCGATGGCTCCAGCTACGAAGACGAAGCAGAAGCCTTCACGACCAAATTCGGCGAAGGCGGCCAGGGCGGCCAGGGCGGCGATGGAGGTGATGCCGGCTCTGGCGGCAGGGGCGGTGACGCCGGCAACGGCGGCGCTGGCGGATCGGGCGGCGACGGCGGCCTGATTTCGATCTTCTGGGACGATGTCTTCATCGACAGCGGTGCGACCGTGTCTCTCGATGCGGGAAGCGGCGGCAGCGGCGGCGCGGCCGGCGATTTTGGCAACGGTGGCTTGCAAGGCATCACTGGATTCGGTGGCTCCGGCGGCTCTTCCGGAGGCGGACCGATCGGTGGGGCTGGCAGCGGACAAGACGGTTTTGCCGGGAATCCCGGGTCGGACGGTCTATTTGGATCCTCAGGCTCCCCCGGTGGTTACGGCTCGACCGGCAGCGTGGGGCAGTTGAGCATCGTCCCCGAGCCCGACATGATCAGCATGGCGGCCGTCGCGGCCGCGGTGCTGCTTGTTCGAGCGCGGATGACATTCCGCCCGAGGTCGCGCCGCGGGGTGCACTAAAACGGGAGTTTCGACGCGGTTCGCTCTCGTCGCGTCAATCCCCACGTGAGCGAGACGTTCATGGACCAGTTCAAGCGTCGCGCGACCTCTGCCATGGTCGCCTCGCGGTACCGCAGTCGGCGAGTTTTGCCAGTGACCGGAATCTGCTCACCGATGTGAGGGCGTTTTCTGGGAGCCCGAGCGCGTACGGCACCTTCGACCAGACGGGAAACGTGGCCGAATGGAACGACCTCGACGGCACGGGCGGCTTCTTGCGCGGGTCTCCGGAAGTAGGAGTCTGCTCGTGACTTCGCGTCGATCCGTGTCTTTCTCGGTGGTCGCCTCGTGGGTCGCCGGCGTGGCGATGTCTGTCTGTGCCGCGGCCGCCCAGGCCCAGGATCAGACGGTCACGGGCACCGGGTCGGCAGGCTTTTCGCCGGTCGCGAACTGGTCCGCGGCCGGCCGCGGATACCAGATCACGCTCCAGAGCCACACGTGGTCCGACCCGGCCAATCCCATTCCCGGACTGCAGTCCTTCGCGTCGGCCGTCTCCGGCGACGAAAGGGTGATGGTCGCGGGCCGCACGAACGGACTGCACGATTTCACGGAGAGCGGCACGGCGAATTTTCCTCCCCACCGGCAGAACGTCGACGTGTATGTCGTCAATCCGGTGTCGAAGCAGACGTGGCGCAGATCGCTCGCCGACGGCACGACCCTCTCGCTCGATCAGATCAGCAGGCTTTCCGCCACAAACACCCAGTCGTTCCAACGCGGCGACGGCTTCTTCGTCGTCGGCGGCTACGGGGCGATCCTGACATCCGCTTCCTACAGCGCCATCACCGGCTCCACGACCATCGTTTCCAGCGGCTCGTTCGTGACCCACAACTCGCTCACCGCGATCCACCTGCCGGAGCTGGTCGGCTGGGTCAAAAGCGGCACGGCGGCCGCGCCCACGAGCCTGCCCGCGAGCGCCGTCACCCAGGTCTCCGGCGTGAGCGACTTCTTTGCGGTCACGGGCGGCGAGGCCCTGGGCACGGCGAACGGCCAGGTGCACCTGGTCTTCGGCCCGACCTTCCCGGGCCCCTACACCGGCTCCTCGAACGGCATCTACACCTCCCAGGTCCGGAGCTTCACGGTGGACTACACGCCCGGCGGTGAAGGGGGCGCTCCCGCGCTCTCGTACACCCCGATTTCGACGTCGCCGGAGCCCGGCGACGAGACGTTGTTTCGACGCCGCGATCTCAACGTGGTGCCCAGCATCCGCCGCGATCCGACCAACCCCGCCGCCGTGCAGGAGGGCATGATCGCCTACGCGGGAGTGTTCACTGGCACTGCGATCGCCACGGGAACGGGCACCGTGTCGTCCGCGGGCGACGGCGTGTGGACGCTGCCGGTGGAGATCTCGGCGACCGGAACGCCCACCATGATCGGCACCACGTCGACGGCCAGCAGTTTCGTGCAGCCCATGAACCAATCCGCGTCCGCGAACCTGAGCATGTATTCCGGCAGCACGGGCGACTTCACGACGTTCATGTTCGGCGGCATCACGGCCAACACCTACGACCCCCAGTCCGGCACGCTGACGTATCAGGCGGAGTATCCCTTTACCAACCAGATCACCGCCGTGACCCGCGATCTCACCGGCGCCTACAGCCAGCAGTACGTGGGCGAATACCCATACACGCCGATCGTCTCCGGCACCCGCACCTTCTATCTGTATGGCGCGGAGGCGAAGTTCTTCGCCAGCCCCGGCCTGCCGGCGAGCGCGATGTATCCAAACGGCGTGCTCAAGCTCGACGATCTGCTGGCCCTGGGAAGCGGCACGATCGGCTACATCTTTGGCGGGATCGTCTCCAGCACGTTCAACACCAGTTCGCGGCTCGACAGCACGGCGTCTCCGGAAATCTTCTCCGTGATCATCACCCCCGTGCCCGAGCCCATGACCTGCGCGATGGCCGTCGCGGGAATAGCCTGCGGCGGGTTCTCGATGTGGCGGCGGAAGCGGAAGTGAGCCTCAAGCCAATCGCCTTCGCCTCTGGAGCATGACCATGACTTCAATCCCCTGCGCCATCCGTCGACTGTGTCTCTCGCTGCTTCTGGCTTCGTGTGGCGGCACGGTGCTAGCGCAGTCATTCTCGATGTCCGTTGCATCCACGTCCAATCTTTACGCCGTCGGCCAGACGTCGCTGCCGCTCCTCGGCGGCGGCACCCTGCCGCCTGCTGTCCTGCTCACCCCGGGAACCGGCCGCGTGCTCACCTTCGCGACGGTGTCGGGGTCCGTGTCGTACAACGACGTCGATGCTCCGCCGGCCTACCTCGGCCAATACAACGGTCCGGACGGTGGGGCGGTGAACTTCCAGGACGCCAGTTGGCCGAACAACTATCTGACCACGTCGGGCACGCCCGGACTGTTGCCTCCCTCGGCCGCGAACGCACCCACCACCTTCTACATGGACATGGCCAGTTCCGGTGGGGTGTCGGGGATGCTCCTCTATGAGTCGGACCCGGCAGCCCGGCTGGTGATGTTCCTGGCGGGCGTGTTCACGTCCGGTGGCGTGCCACAGGCGCCGGCCCCTGCCATCCTCAATTTCAGCAGCACTTTCGGCAGCGATCCGCTCGGTACATCGTTCACGCAACTTTCGCCACTGCTGAACCAGACGTTCTACATCGGCGATGGACTGACCGGGACAGGCTCGGGCACCGCGCAGTCGTTCTTTGTGCCCGACGGCGCCACGCACTTCTCCATGGGAATCGTCGACGGTAGCTACTTCGTCGGCGCTCCGGACTACTACGACAACAACCGGGGCAGTTTTGCAGTGCAGGGAATGATTGCCGTGCCTGAGCCATCGACGTGGGTGATGGGAGCGGTCGGCATCGCCTGCGCCTCGTGGAGCGCGTGGCGGCGGCGGAAGCGGGCCTGACGCCGCCCGTCTGACGCGATTCATTCGACGAGGGGGAGTGGGCCACGCGGCTCGCTCCCCTTGGGCGTTGGTGGGGCGGCCCGTGCTGCCGACCGCCGCCGAGGATCACGCGAGCGACCTGTCGGGCTCCGTGCGCGGGGTCGTTCATGGCCGAGCCGGTGACGGCTCTCGCGGCGGATTCGTCCCAGCCGGTCGCGGATTCATCCCTATTTCGACCGGACTCGTCCCTGCACGAACCGGATTCGTCACTTTCCCGGCGGAGGCCATTGAGCGGCGGGCGTGGTTCGCTCAACTGCAGAGGTGCACCGGCTTCCCCGATGCCGCCCGGAGTGCTTGCCATGACTGCCTCAATGACCCGCGATCGCCTGTTGTTTCGCATCGTGATTGCGGTCGTCCTCGCCTCCGGCGCTGCGATTCCAGCGCACGCACAGGAATGGGACACGATCCCCCAACACCCAGGTTCACATGACGTCCCCAATGACACGCTCGGCGTCTACGCGGACGGCAGCACGATCTACGCGGCGACCGACAGCGGCGGGCTCATCGTCTTTACCAACAACGGCACGAACTGGACCACATACACCACCGTGAGCGGTCTGGCGTCCAACAGCGTGCGCGGCGTCTACGCCGCCGGCAGCACGATCTACGCGGCGACCCAGGGCGGCCTCAGCGTCTCGACCAACAGCGGCACGAACTGGACCAACTACACCACTGAACACGGCCTAGGGGCCAACTTCGTGAACGGCGTCTACGCGGCCGGCAGCACGATCTACGCAGCGACCAACGGTGGCGGCCTGAGCGTTTCCACCAACAACGGTGCGAACTGGACGAACTACACCACCGGAAGCGGCCTGGGGAACAACAACGTGCCAGGAGTCTACGCCTCCGGCAGCACCCTCTATGCGGCGACCGGCGGCGGCCTGAGCGTCTCGACAAACAACGCCACGACTTGGACCAATTACACAACTGGAAGCGGTTTGGGGAACGACACGGTGTATGGCGTCTACGCGGCCGGCAGCGCGATCTACGCGGCGACCGGCGGTGGCCTGAGCATCTCGACAAACAACGGCACGACTTGGACCAATTACACAACTGGAAGCGGTCTGGGGAACGACACGGTGTATGGCGTCTACGCGGCCGGCAGCACGATCTACGCGGCGACCCAGGGCGGCCTCAGCGTCTCGACCAACAACGGCGCGAACTGGACCAACTACACCACCGTGAGCGGTCTGGCGTCCAACAGCGTGCGCGGCGTCTACGCTGCCGGCAGCACGATCTACGCGGCGACCGAAAGCGGCCTTAGTGTCGGCGTCGTTCCCGAGCCCTCCACCTCTTGCATGGCCCTCGCGGGAATAGCCTACGGTGGGTTCTTGATGTGGCGGCGGCGGAAGCGGGCCTGACGCCGCCCGGCTGAAGTGATCGACACGACGAGGGGAGCGGGCCACGCGGCTCGCTCCCCGCCCGATCCGTCGAGAGGCCCGTAGAGCCTCTCGACGTTCCGGGCGGCCCTCGTCTGGCCGAACGCCGGCATTCCGGCTGCGGCTGCCGGCGCCCTACAGCCGTAGCCGAGAGTGTCCCGGTCGATCGTGCCCGTTTCCGGAAGATCGACCAGCATCACGTCGAGCAGGCACGGACCAGTGCCGTCAGGTCCGGTAAGCGCGAAGCCACGACGCCGAATCTCATGGGCATCCTCGCCGGTCTTCAGGGTCACGTTGTCGAACAGGTCAGAGTCACTCATGGGTTCGCGATCTCCCGAAAAGTGGGAATGGAACGGGAAACGGGAGACACGGGGACACGAACACAATCACCGGCCGCCAACGCAGCGAGCCGGAAGAAGGGAAACACGCCCGGCTGCCAGAGGGGCGGGCGGGGGAGAAGGGGACCCAGCCGCTGCGAAAATCAGCAGATGTCCAAGACAGGAC
>JBJTIV010000455.1:0-6454 GCA_046095145.1 Planctomycetaceae bacterium | reverse complement strand
GTCCACCGACAAGGCCGTCCATCCATCGAGCGTGATGGGGGCCTCGAAGCTCCTCGCCGAGCGGTTCCTGCAGTCCTTCGGCGCCGGTTCGGCCACCCGCTTCGTGGCGGTGCGGTTCGGCAACGTGATCGGCTCCAGCGGCAGCGCGGTGCCGATCTTCGAGGAGCAGCTGCGGAGGCGGCAGCCCATCACCGTCACCGACGAGCGGGTGCGCCGCTATTTCATGACGATCACGGAGGCCGCGCAGCTCGTGCTGCTCGCAGGCGCGCTGCCCGGCCGCGGCGGCACCTGCGTGCTGGAGATGGGCGAGTCGATCCCCATCGTGGAGCTCGTGTCGAGCATCGCCTTCGTGATGAAGGTGCCCCCGCAGGAGGTGCGGATCGAGTACTGCGGGCTGCGGCCCGGAGAGAAGCTCGACGAGGAGCTGTTCTACGAGGACGAGCACCGCGAGGCCACGAGCCATCCGCTCGTGATCCGCGTGAGCCGGCCGGCGCGGCCGCTCGAGGAGGTCCGCCAATGGCTCGGCGAGCTCAAGAGCGCCGCGGCCGGCCCGACTGACGGCGCCTTCCATGCGATCATGGACATCTCCGCCGCCGACTGCGCCGGCCTCGTGCCGGTGGCCGGCACGCAGGCGGCTGCCGCCGCTCCCGCCGCCGACCCCGCCGTTCCCGGCTCGCTCGCGGAGCAGCGCGCATGAGCGGCCCGGGCCACGTGGCGGCGCCCCCCGGCGGCTGGCGGGTGCCGCTCGTGAAGCCCGACGTGCCCGCGTTCGCGGAGGTGGCCGGGGAGATCGAGACGGCCATCGCGGCCGGCATGCTCACGAAGGGCCCGGCCCTCCAGAGGCTCGAAGCCGACGCAGCCAGGCTGCTCGGCGTGCGCCACGTCGTCGGAGTGGCCAACTGCACGGTGGGCCTGGCGCTCGCAGTGAAGTCGCTCGCCCGGGTCAGGGCGCAGGCCGCGGGCGGCTGCGTCGCGCCGACCACCTGTCCACTGCCGGCTGCGGCCCGGGGCCCGGCCCCGGGCGGTGCCGACGAGGTGATCGTGCCGAGCTTCATCTTCCTCGCCGCGCCGGCCGCGATCGTGTGGGCGGGCCTGCGGCCGGTGTTCGTGGAGGTCGATCCGCGCAGCTTCACCATCGACCCTCAGGCGGTGGCCGCGGCGGTGGGCGGCCGCACGGCCGCGATCCTGGCCTGCCACACCTTCGGTTGCCCCTGCGACATGCCGGCCCTCGAGCGGATCGCCGCCCAGGCCGGCGTGCCGCTGCTCGTCGATGCGGCGCACGGCCTCGGCGCCGCCGTCGCCGACCGGCCGGTCGGTTCGGGCGGCCTCGCGCAGGTGTTCAGCCTCTCGCCCACCAAACTCGTGGTGTCGGGGGAGGGCGGCCTCGTGGCCACCTCCTGCGACTGCCTCGCCGCGGCGCTCAAGGTGGCCCGCGAGTACGGCAACGACGGCGCCTACGGCTGCTCGCTGCCGGGCCTCAACGCGCGGCTGCCGGAGATCTCGGCCATCCTCGCCCGCGCGTCGCTCGCACGGCTCGACGCGGTCGCCGCACGGCGGCGGGCGGCCGCCGAGGCCTACCGTGCGGCGCTGTCCGGCGTGCCCGGCCTGGGGTTCCAGGAGATTCCCCCCGCCGCCACGAGCTCGTGGAAGGACTTCGTGGTGGCCGTCGACCCCGAGCGATGCGGCATCGATCGCGACGCGCTGCGGGCCCGGCTCGCCGACCGCGGCATCGAGACGCGGGCCTACTACTCGCCCGCGGCCCACCAGATGGAAGCCTTCCGGGGCTTCCTCGAGCCGGGCCGGCGGCTGCCCGTCACGGAGCGGCTGGCCGCCACGCTCGTGGCCCTCCCCATGGGCGTCCACGTCACTCCCGGCGTGGCCCGGGGCGTGGCCGACGAGATCCGTGCCGCCCTGCCCGTCGCGCAGGTAGCATCGGGCTTTCGCGAGCCCGTCGCCTGACGCCCCAGCCACGATGCCAGACCCTCCGGTCGCGACCGACACGCCGCTCTTCCCGTCGTTCGACGCGCTCGAAACGGTGATCTGGCCGGGCGTCGCGCTCGTCGTGTTCGTGCTCACGGCGGTGCTCGTCGACCTGATGATCGTGCTGGCGTCGCGCTGGCGGCTGGTCGACCTCCCCAACCGCCGCAGCGCCCACGCCCTGCCCACGGCCCGCGGGGGCGGGGTGGCGATCGTGCTGCTCACCACGCTGGCCGCCATCGCCGTGGTGTTCCGTTGCCCCCCCGACGCGATCGCGGTCGTGTGCGGCGTGTGCCTGCCCTGCCTGGTGATCGCCGCCATCGGCATCCTCGACGACATCCGGCCCATCGATGCGAAGGCGAGGCTGGCGATCCAGGTGGCCGCGGCGGCCGCGATGACCGCCGTCCTCGGGCCGATCCGCGCGATCGCGGTGTCCGGGCTCCCCGCGATCGAATTCGGCGCGGCGGCGTGGCCGCTCACGATCGTCTGGATCGTGGGCATGACCAACGCCTTCAACTTCATGGACGGCTCCGACGGCATGGCGGCCACGGAGGCCGTGGTCGGAGGACTCGGCCTGGCGGCCGTCGGCTACGTCACGGGCTGCGACATGCCGCTGTTGCTGGCGGGCTTCGCGGCGGCGGCGGCGGCCGGGTTTCTGGTCTTCAACTGGCAGCCGGCCCGCGTGTTCATGGGCGACGTGGGCAGCGGCTACCTGGGGGCGTATCTGTCGGCGATCCCGCTCTTGTTTCCCGACTCCCGCCGGCCCGAAGTGATCGTGCCGGCGGTGCTCTGCCTGTGGCCGGCGATCTTCGATCCCTTCGTGACGGTGCTGCGGCGGATCGCTGCGGGGGCCAACCCGCTCGTGCCCCACCGCGAGTTCTTCTTCCACCGGCTCGTCCGCAGCGGCGTGTCGCACGGCTCGGTCGCGATCGTCTACGGGGCCCTGGCGGCCGCGGGGGCGCTGGCGGGGGTCGTGATGCTCCTGCCGGAGGTGCCGCTGCCGGTGCGCACGGCGGCCCCGCTCGTGGCGGTGGCGCTGGCCGGATGGCTGGCGTGGACGGCCGAGCGCACGTTCGCGCGGTCGGATGTGGGCGGAGCCGCGCCGGCCCTGCCGACGGCCGAGTCCCGATCGACGTGAGCCCGTGAGACGCGGCATGCCCTCCACCACTCGCTTTGCCACCGACGCGACCGTCACGCAGCCAGCGGATGCCGCCTCGCCGCGCGGGCTCTACGCGTCGCTGGTGAAGCGCGGGGCCGACGTGGTGGTGGCGGGCGTTCTCTTCGTGGTGCTCCTGCCCGTCATGGCCCTCGTGTGGCTCTCGGTGCGGCTCGTCCTCGGCGCCCCGACGCTGCACGTCGACGTCCGGGCCGGCCTCCGCGGTCGGCCGATCCGGATCCCCAAATTCCGCTCCATGCGCGAGGCCTGCGGCCCCGACGGCCGACCGCTTCCCGACGCGGCGCGGCTGGGCGCCTTTGGCCGCCTGCTGCGGCGCACGAGCCTCGACGAGCTGCCGCAGCTCGCCAGCGTGGTCCGCGGCGACATGAGCCTCGTGGGCCCGCGGCCGCTGCCCGAGCGGTATGTCCCGCGCTACTCCGCGCGCCAGGCCACGCGGCTGCTCGTGCGGCCGGGGCTCACCGGCTGGGCCCAGATCCACGGACGAAATGCCGTCGCCTGGCCGGAACGGCTCGAATACGATGCCGAATACGTGGATCTCCTGCGGCGGCCCTCCGCGCCGCTGGTGGACCTGTGGATCCTGATGGCGACCGCGTTCCAGGTCGTCGGCCAGGCGTTCACCGGCCGCGGCGTGGCGGCGCCCGGGTCCGTCACGATGGAGGAGTTTCTTCCCGACCAGCAGCCCGCGCAGCCGTGAAGCCTTCCGCATCCATCGCCGTGGCCGAGGCCATCGCCAACGTGCTCCGCGACACGGGCCGCGACGTCCGCCGGATCGAGCCGCACATGCTCCTCGCCGGCGACGTGGGCCTTGATTCGCTCGACCTCGCCCAGACGATCGTGCTGCTCGAGCGGTCGCTGGGGATCGATCCGTTCCGCTCCGCGGGGGCGGCCGGCAAGCCCCTCCGCACCGTCGCCGATCTCGTCGCCGTCTACGAAGCCGCCCTCGCCACGCCATGACGACCACCCTCGAAAGCCTCGTCCAATCCATCTCCGATGCCCTCGCCACCGACCGGCTCGCGCTGGCGATCGACGGGATCGCGCGGGAGTTTCCCGAGCGCACGGCGATCGTGGCGGCCGCCGGCAGCCCGGACCGGCGCACGATCGACTACGGCACACTCGCCGCCCACGTGACCACGCTCGAGCGAACGCTGGCCGCGGCGAGGCCTGTGGGCGTGGTGGCGAAGGCGGCGCGGCCCGAGTCGCTCGTGGTGATCGCGGCGGCCTGCGGGCGTCAGCGGGTGCCGCTGGCCGTAGTGACGGCCGCCTCAGCCTTACTCGCCACCGAGCTCCACGGCTGGGTGACGGTCGACGACGCCCTCGCGCTGCCCGCGGAGATCCGGGCCGGAAGCCCGCTCGACTCGGTGCCGCCGCCGGTGATCGTGGCCACCTCCGGCACGAGCGGCCCGCCGAAGCTCGTGGACCATGCCTGGGATTCGGTGCTCGCGGCGGCGCGGCTGGCGGGCCAGTGGCAGGGCCTCGGCTGGCTCATGGTCTACGACGCGTCCCGCTGGGCGGGCATCCAGGTCTGGGCGCAGGCCCTGCTCACCGGCGGTCGGCTGGTGGTGCCGGCCTCGCGCGATCCCGACGTGGTCGCCCGCTCGATAGCCGACGAGGCGGTGGCCGTGCTGCCCGCCACGCCCACCCTCCTGCGGCGGCTGCTCACCTCGGCCGACCGCGGCATCCTGGCCCACGCCCGCATCGAGCGGATCACGCTCGGCGGCGAGGCCACCGACGCCGAGCTGCTGCGCCAGGCCCAGGAGGCCTTCCCGGCGGCCAAGATCACGCAGGTCTACGCCACCACCGAGCTCGGCGAGGTGTTTCGCGTGGCCGACGGTCGGCCGGGATTTCCCGCGGCCTGGCTGGGCAAGTCGCTGCCCGGCGGCGTACGGCTCGCCACCCGCCGCGACGGCGAGCTGCTCGTGCAGCTCTCCCGCGACACGGCCGAGGTGGCCACGGGCGACCTCGTGGAGCGCCGCGGCGACCGCTGCGAGTTCGTCGGCCGGCGGACCGACGTGATCGTGGTCGGCGGCGCGAAGGCCTATCCCAAGCGGATCGAGGAGATCCTGCGGGGCGTGGCGGGCATCACGGAGGCCCGCGTGCGCGGCCTGCCCAGCGCCATCACCGGCGAGCTCGTGGCGGCGGAGATCGTGCTCGCCGATCCGTTGCCCGCGGGTGCCACGCCGGAAGCCGTGCGGGCGGCCGCCCTCGACGCCTGCCGCAAGCATCTGGATCCCCACGCGGTGCCCCGGATCCTCGACATCGTGAAGCGGATCGCCACGACGTCCGCCGGCAAGACCCCGCGGACGGCCGCGCGACTCTAGGCACGCTGCATGGCATCTCTTCCGGCGCCACATTCGGCCATCCGGCCTGCAGGGAAGCCCCCCGCGGAAGCTGGGGGACTCCGAGCATGAATGCCGATCCGGCTTCCACCGCGGTGGTCTCGGGCGGGTCGCGCGGGCTGGGGCTCGCGACCGTGGACCTGTTCCTGGCGCGGGGCGACGCGGGGGCCACGTTCTCCCGATCGGGCTCGCCGGCGCTCGATGCACTGGCGGCGGCCCATCCGGGCCGGCTCCTCCAGGAGCGGGTCGACGCGGCCGACGCGGCGGCCGTCCGCGGCTTCGTGGACCGTGCGGCGGCCCGGTTCGGCCGCATCGACCACTGCGTGGCCAACGCCGCGGTGGCCCACGAGGGCGTGCTCGCCACCACGCCCGACGCCGAGATCGACGCCCTGCTGACGGTGAACCTCAAGGGCTCGATCGTGCTCGTCCGCGAGTGCGTCCGGCAGATGCTCGTGCAGGACCGTTCCCCGGGCTCGCCGTCGGTCGTCGTGGTGTCGTCAATCGTGGCCGCGCGGGGCTCGCCGGGCCTCTCGGTCTACGCGGCCACGAAGGCCGGCCTCGAGGGCTTCGCCCGCTGCCTCGCCCGCGAACTCGGGCCCCGCGGCATCCGGGTCAACGCGCTCGCGCCCGGGTTTCTGGAGACCGATCTCTCGGCCTCGCTCTCCCCGGAGAATCGCGACCGGATCGCGCGGCGCACGGCGCTCGGCCGCCTGGGCACGCCGGCCGACGTGGCGGGCGCGATCGACTTCCTCACGAGTCACGCAGCGGCCTTCATCACCGGCCAGGTGCTCACGATCGACGGCGGCACGTGAGCGGAGGGCGGGTCATCCGCATGTCGAACGGCGAGGTGCACGAGGTTCGGCATCCGGAGTGTGCGCTCGTCATGAAAACGCGAGTGATCGTCGGCTATCCCGACGACGACCGCAGCGTCACCTGCTCGCTCATCCACATCAACAGCGTGGAA
>JBJTIV010000454.1:0-11275 GCA_046095145.1 Planctomycetaceae bacterium | reverse complement strand
CCCGCCGGCCCGCCCCCCCCCCCCGACGGCGGCGCGGCCGCCCTGCGCCCGCCCGCCCCCCTCCCCGTCGGCCCGCTCGCCGTGCGCTCGCGGGCCGCGGCCCCCGATCCCCGGGCGACGCGGCCGCTGCAGGTGCGGGCGCTCATCCACGTGGTGCTCTCGCGCGGGGAGGAGGCGCTGGCCGACGCCGAGTCCGCGGTGCGGCTGGCGGGGCCTGCGGACCCCGGGGCGCTCAATCATCGGGCCTACATCCGTGCGCTGGTGGGCCGCGACCTCGACGCGGCACTGGCCGACATCGAGGCGGCGCTCGGCGACGCGGCGGATGCCGAGCCGGCGCTGCTCGACACGCGCGGCTACGTGCTCCACCTCCTCGGCCGCCATGCCGAGGCCATCGACGACTTGAACCGGGCGATCGCCGTCTCCGCGAGCCGCCGCGGCGAGCTGGCCGCGCTCGTGCGGCACGGCGATCGCGTGGCGGCCGCCCGGGAACTCCGGTCGCTCGACCGCGAACTGGCCGTGATGCACCGGCATCGTGGGCTCGCCTGCCGCGCGGCGGGCCTGGACGCCCAGGCCGAGCAGGATCTCACGATCGCCGCGCAGAAGGGCTACGACCCCTCGCGCGGCGTGATGTGACCGCGGTTGTCCGCGGCGACGCGGCTTCCGCCGCCGGGAGGTCGCGGTATACTTCCGCGGCCGAGGTGAGACCCGCAGGCCTTTCGGCCCACGGGGGTGTAGCTCAGTTGGTTAGAGCGCCAGCCTGTCACGTTGGAGGCCGCGGGTTCGAGTCCCGTCACCCTCGCTTTTCCCACCTCGCGGCCGCGGCGGCGACTTCACCGTGTATCCGCGTCGCCTGCGTCCCGGCCATGCGATCGTCACCGGGGCGGCCAGCGGCCTCGGGCGGTCCATGGCCGACCTGCTCGCCGCCCAGGGGTGGACGGTCGCCCGGGTCGACCTGCCGGCCGCGACCTGGCCGCCGGCCGGAGCCGGCGATCTCCACCTCGCCTTCGACGTCCGCGATGCGGCCGCCTGGCGGGCGCTGCACGACCGGCTCCGGGCCGAATGGCCGGCCCTCGACCTGCTCGTGAACGCCGCCGGCGTGGGCGTCGCCGGCGAGGTCGGCACCGTGCCGGCCGAGCAGTGGCGGCGCGTGGTGGAGACGAACCTCGTGGGCACGGCGCTGGGCTGCGAGACCTTCGTGCCCTGGCTGCGGACGGCGCCGCGCCGTGGCCACCTCGTGAACGTGGCCTCGATCACGGGGCTCGTGGCGTTTCCCGCGATGGCCGCCTACTCGGCGAGCAAGGCGGGCATCGTGGCGCTGTCCAACGCCATCGCCGCCGAGTGCCCGCGGCGGGAGCTGTGCGTGACGCTGGTCTGTCCGGGCTTCTTCCGCTCGGGCCTGCTCGACACCTGGCACTTCACGTCCGCGGCGGCCGAGCGCGAGGCCCGGCGGCGGATGGCGGCGAGCTTCTGGACCGCCGAGCGGCTCGCCCGGCGTGTGCTGCGCGCGGTGGCCCGCCGCCGCCGCTACGTGGTGGTGGGGATCCGGGCGCGGTGGGTGTGGCGGCTGGCCCGGATCGCCCCGCGGATCACGCCGGGCCTGATCCGCCTCGTCTACCGCCGGCGCGTGCGCTGACGCGGTGCGACTACGCGAGCTCCTCGAGCCAGGCCCGCAGCTCGTTCTCGTATTCGCTCGCCAGGCCGCCCACGATGAGCTGCCGGTGGAAGGCGGCCGCGCCTCCCTGCTCCATGTCGGCCTGCTCGGCGCTGGGAAACCGCCTCGCGGGATCGGGCGCGATCAGCCCGCGGCAGAAGTTCATGAGCAGCTGGTTGCAGCTCACGTCGGCCGGCAGGATCTGCGGCAGCCGATGCACCAGCGTGCGCTTGGCCTCGAGCAGGTCGGCCAGCGACGTGAGGCCCGCGAACGGCGGCTGCCCGGCGAGCATCTCCACGAGCACGTAGCCGAGGCTGGCGAGGTCGGACCGCGGCGTGTTGCCCTTGCCATCGAGCACCTCCGGCGCGGCGTAGGCCGGCGTGCAGGTGCGCGTCGGCGGCGGCTCGTCGATCACGTGTGCCGAGCCGATGTCGATGATCTTCGCGTTGCCCGTCCGCTTGAGCATGATGTTGGCGGTCTTCACGTCGCCGTGCACGATCCCCTCGCGGTGCAGGGCCGCCAGGGCCGCCAGGCACGCGCGGACGACGGCCATCGCCGGCCCGGGCTTGAGCCGCGACTGCCGCGGCCCGGCCGTCACGATCACGTCGTTGAGATAGCGCCAGCGGTCCGTGCCGACGCTCGCCCGGGTCTTCTCGAGCAGTTCGGGGGCGAGCAGCCGCGACAGGTCGTAGCCGTCGATCCACTCCATCTCCATGATGCGGATCCGCCGCTGCTCGACGAAGTTGTGCACGTCGAGGAGGTTGTCCTGCTGGATCTGGGCCACCCGCGCGGCCACGGCCGCGATGCGGCCCATCGCCTCGCCGTACTGCGCCTCGGTCTCGAAGCGTTCCGGCGAGAAGATCTTGAGGGCCACGGGCAGCGTGAAGTTGTCGGTGCCGCGGCGCTCGGTAAGGTAGACCACGCCCTGCCCGCCGGCGCCGAGCCGCCGTGAGAGCGTGTGGTAGACCGTCCAGTTGAGCCGCGGCGCCGCCAGGATCTCGGCGTAGCGCGAGAGCAGTTCCTCCGGGCACGACGCGCCCACGTCGCCGGCGGCGGAGATCGTGGGCGGCTCGTGGTGGAGGACCGTGGTGCTCATCGCCGGCGCCGGAGGGGTGAAGCCGCGGGCGGCTCGGGAAAGCCCAGCCGATTGTCGACGAGATTGACGAGCGGCTGGCCCCGCAGCCACCGCCGCAGATTATCGCAGAAGAAGTCGGTCATCGCATCGATCCGGTGGGCCGCCTGTCCGCCCACGTGCGGCGTGATCACGAGGTTGGGGGCCGTCCACAGCGGGCTGTCGGGTGCCGGCGGCTCGTCGGGCGTGACGTCGAGGCCGGCCGAGTCGAGGTGGCCGTCGGCGAGCGCGGCGGCGAGCGCGTGCTCGTCGACGAGCGGGCCGCGGCCCACGTTGACGAGGATCGCGCCCCGCTTCATCCGCGCGATCGCGGCGGCGTCGATCATGCCCCGCGTGTGCGCGGTGAGCGGCGGGCAGAGGAACAGCACGTCGACCTGCGGCAGCAGGTCGGTCAGGGTCTCGGGCCGTCCGAGGTACTCGACCTCCGGCGGCTTGTGCACCGGGAACCAGTCGGTGGCCCGGATGCGGACCGTGAAGGCCGCGAGCACCTCCGCGAGCCGCCGGCCGTTGCCCCCCAGGCCGACGATGCCGACCGTCGCGCCGGTGAGGTCGCGGGTGGGCCGCCGCACGAACTCGCGCCGCGCCTGCTGCGCGAGAAAGAGCGGGATCCGCCGCGTGCAGGCCGTGGCCAGCGCGACCGCGTGCTCCGCCACCTGGTCGGCGAGCACGCCCGAGGCGCTCGTGACCACGATCGGCGACTCGACCACGCAGGGCACGAGGCAGTGGTCGAGCCCGGCGGCCGACGACTGGACCCACTCGAGCCGGCCCCGGGCCACGACCTGCTCCCACGGCACCGGCACCTTCGGGTGGCCGCAGAAGACGTCGGCCTCGGGCAGTTCGGCCGCGACCCGCTCCTGGCCGGCGTCGACGATCTCGGCGTCGGGGGCGACCGCGGCGATCCGGGCCACGTGGGCGGCCTCGACGGGATAGCAGAGCACGATCCGCATGACCGCGGTTGTCGCAGGATTCGCCCGGGGCAGGCAAGCGGAAACCCCGCCGCCGGCGCTGTCGCCCGATCGTGCGATTGCCCTGCCGTCGAATCCGTATTCAATTACGGAAGTCGCCCGTGGCCGCCCGGCGGCACCGCCGTCCCCGAACCCGGCTCCCTCGCGCCGCCGGCAGCGATCCGCGCCCGCCATCCTCTCCCATGCGTCTCCCCCTCCTGGCCGTGGCCGCCCTGGCGTTCCTGCGGATCGTCGTGGGCCTGCACTTCTTCCTCGAGGGCCTCTCCCACCTCCGCGATCCGTCCTGGTCGAGCGCGGGCTTCCGCAAGGCGGCCGTCGGACCGCTGGCCGACCCGTTGCAGAGCCTGCTGCCCCAGACCGGCGCGTGGTCGACCACGCTCGGCCGCGGCGACGGCCGGCCGGCGGCCGAGGCGGCCGCGGCCTGGCAGGCGAGCGTGGTCGAGGGCTGGCGGCGGCTGCTCGACGACCGCACGCGTGCCGTGCCGCTCGACGCGGCGGGCCGCGCGGCCGCCGAGGAGCGGCTGGCCGCGGCGGCCGACGAGCTCCGCGACCACGTCGCCGGCCTCGGCGAGGATCTCGCCGAGCATCGCCGGCAACTCGAGCGGCTGGCGGGCCTGGAGCGGCGGCCCGAGGCCACGGCAATCCCGTTCGAACGCGCCCGCGTCGTGAAAAAACGGGCCGAGCTCGCCGGGCAGGCCGCCGGCTGGATGGCCGACGCCGACGCCATCGGCAGGAAGCTCGTGGCCGACTGGGATGCGGCCCTCCCCTCGCCCGAGGCGCGGCGGGCCGCGGCGGCCGCCGCGCGGCCGTCGGCCCTGTGGCGGGCCGACCGGTTCGTGAGCTGGTCCCTGACCACGATCGGGGCGTGCCTCTTGGCCGGCCTGTTCGTGAAGTTCAACGCGATGGGGGGCGCGATCTTCCTGGCGAGCGTGGGGGCGGCGCAGCCCTTCTGGGTCGCCGGCGCCCAGCCGACGTACGATCAATGGGTGGAGCTGGCGGCCCTGCTCGTGCTCGCCGCGCTCCCCGTGGGCGGCTGGAGCGGCCTCGATCATTTCCTGGTGCGGTGGTGTTCGGTGTGCCGACGCCTGAACGGCGGCGATCCTGGAACGTGCGCGAGGTGAAGCCATGAACCTGACCGAGTCCCAGAAGCAGGTCGGCAAGGAGAATTTCGCCGACGCCGTCGCCATCACGCGGCGGGATTTCCTGGCCGGCGCGGCGGCCGCGGGCGTGGGCGCCGGCGTGGGCCTCGGCTCCTTCTACTTCGGCTACGGCAAGAGCGTGGGCGACCCGCTCCGCGTGGGCGTGCTCGGCACCGGCGACGAGGGGAGCGTGCTCATCGGGGCCCACACCCCCGACTACCTCGACGTGGTCGCGATCGCCGACATCCGGCCCTTCAACGTGTTTCGCGCCTTCCACGGCGACGTCTCGAGCCCCAGCGCGAACGCCGCGCGGCCGGGCCTGATGGCGAAGTACAAGTGGCCGACCGAGGACGCGGCCCGCGAGCACGTGAAGGTCTACGGGGCCTACGAGGACCTGCTCGCCGACCCCGACGTGGAGGCGGTGATCATCGCCCTGCCGCTCCACCTCCACGCGCCGGCCGCGATCAAGGCGATGCGCGCGGGCAAGCACGTGCTCACCGAGAAGCTCATGGGCCACAGCGTGCACGAGTGCAAGGAGATGGGCCGCGTGGCCCGCGAGACCGGCAGAATCCTGGCCACGGGCCACCAGCGGCACTACAGCATCCTCTACGACGACGCGGTCCACACGATCGGCACCGCGCGGCTCATCGGCGACCTGCACTCGATCCGCGCCCAGTGGCACCGCGGCAACCTGCCCGGCAAGGATTCCTGGAAGCCGCCGATGCCCGACGACGAGAAGCTCTCCAAGCAGCTCGCCGGCTGGCAGAAGGACCTCGCCGCCGCCAAGCCGGCCGACGTGGACGGCCTCGTGAAGAAGATCGCGCAGCTCGAGGCCCAGATCGCCGACAAGGTGGTCGACGCGGCGAAGTACGGCTACACGCAGCTCTCGCTGCCCGACGGCAGTCCCCGGTCGCCGCTCGAGGAGCTGATCCGGTGGCGGCTCTGGAACCGCACCGGCGGCGGCCTCATGGCCGAGCTCGGCAGCCACCAGCTCGATGCGGCCGGCATCTTCGTCTCGGCGATGCACGGGCCCGGCACGAAGGTGAAGCCGCTGACCGTCACGGCGGTGGGCAACCGCAGCCTGTTCCCGCCCGACCGCGAGATCGACGACCACGTCTACTGCATGTACGAGTATCCCGCCCCGGGCTACCACGACGACCGGGGGGGCGTGGCCGACCCCACCAAGAAGATCGTGGTCACCTACTCCTCGATCAACGGCAACGGGTTCGGCGAATACGGCGAGGTGGTGATGGGGACGAAGGGCACGCTCGTGCTCGAGCGCGAGCAGGACGTGATGCTCTACAAGGACTGGGCCAAGGACACCCGCGTGACCGTCGCCAAGGCCAAGGACGGCACCCCCACGCTCGACACGACCGACAGCGGTGGCGGCGGCTACGCAGCCGGCGCCAAGGGGGCCGCGGCGGGCCCGCCCTCGCGCGGCTACACGGAGGAGATGGAGCACTGGGCGTGGTGCATCCGCAACCCGTCGCCGGAGCACCAGCCACGGTGCAAGCCCGAGGTGGCGATCGCCGACGCGGTGATCGCGCTGGTGAGCAACATCGCCCTCGCGAATCCCACCACGCGGGCCCGGATCGAGTTCCAGCCCGAGTGGTTCGACATCTCCAGCGACGAGACGCCCGAGGGCGTGAAGCCCGACGTGAACCGCGCCGAGTACCGGTCCTGACGGACCCCGGCGACGCAGTGAGGCCGTGAGAGTCTGCTGCGATCGTTGTCACCCGACTTCGAGCCACCGCGGGAGCGGCGCGTCGGCGGGGAGGCCGAGGATGCGGCGCAACTCGGCCAGGTCGGCGTCGTCGAGCGGCACGATCACGACCGGGTCCTGCACGAGCTCGGGGTCCACGAGCTTCCAGCCGGTCACCGCCGTGCCCTCCACGATCGGGGCGCGGCCGTAGCCGTACATCATGTTGTCCACGTTCTCGAAGAAGTGGCGGAGCGTGACGGCGGGCGGGTGCGGGCCGCGGATGAAGTAGAGCTCGATCACGTCGCGCCAGAAGTGGGGCACGAACGTCTCGCCCACGTCGGCGTGGCCCACCCGGCCGTGGTTCGTGCCGGCGATGCAGGCCGGCAGCGAGCCGAGGCGAAGGCCGCGGTCGCGGCAGCGGCCCTCGAGCGCCGTGCAGAGGTTGACGAGGAAGTCGGCGCTGAAGCAGTCGTCGCAGACGACGACCAGGTGGCCCAGGTCGACGGCGGCCTCCGGGGCCGCGCGGTCGCCGGCGCCGTCGAGCATGGTGTCGGCCAGCCGCTCGAACGGGATGTGGTAGCTCTGGATCTCGGTCGGCAGGCCGTGGCCGAGCACGATCACCGTGGCCGGCGCGTCGGCGGCGGCCGCCGCGCGCACGGCCGTGAGGAACTCGGCGGCGATCGAGTCGAGCGTGTCGTCGGAGCCCGCGCGCTTGTAGACCGTGCAGGGGTCGCAGCCGTAGGCCGCGGCGATCGCGGTGATCTCCCGAGGCTCGAGGCCGCGGGCCGGATCGAGCAGGCCGATCACCGTGCGCCGTGGGCCGAGCACGGGCGTCGGGCCCGCGGCGGCGCGCTTCGCGTCGATGAAGCCGGCCAGGTCGGCGAGGGCCGTGACGCGCGCGCCGTCGTCGAGGCCGCCGAGCCGGTCGGAGTGGGCGAGCGCGAGGCGATGAACCGCCGGCTCGATCTGCCGCCAGTGCTTGGCCGGCGCGGGCCGCCGCGCGAGGATCGCCGGCGACACGTCGCGCTGAAACGCGGCGAGGTCGGCCGGGATGGCGGCGGCCGGCGGCGCGTCGGCGGCCACCGCGGCCACGAGGCAGGCGAGGACCGCGGCGCTGATGGTGATGATGGTCGCGGGCATGAGCGTTGCGTGGTGCGGCGGAACTCCTTCGCGGGCGTATCGCACAGCCCAGCCGATCCGGAGCCGGGATTTCCCGGGTGACCGCGGTGGCTCACACAACGCTAACAGACCGGGTGTCCGATCGTCGGCCAGGGGCCCCGTGACGCTGGGAACGGCCACCCCATCGTGCAATCCCGTGGAACTCCAGCGCAGGAGCACTGCCATGAAGAGCGTCGTCGGGGATCCGCCGAGTCACAACCGCCTCGTCGACACGGGTCGCGCGGTGGTGCGGGGCGTCGGTGTCGTCGCCGCGGTCCTCGTGGGCCTGGGCGTCGAATCCCGCGCGCAGGTCTACCGCCCGATCCTCGACTCGAGCGAGAGCCAGACGCCGCAGGGCGTGCGCGGCGCCGACGGCTCCGAGGTCGTGCTGGCCTGCAGCTACACCCCCGTCGGCGGCCTGCCGCAGGGCATGTGGTGGAAGGGATCGCTCGCGACGGGCAGTGGCGTGGCGTACCAGGTGTCGCCAGTGATCGGCTCGCAGACCGTGACGTCGGCGCTCTACTACGGCCCCAACACGCCCGAATTCGACCCCACGCTCGGCGCCGGCAACGTCCGCATCGTGGGGAGCTACCAGTACGCCGGCAGCACGCAGGACAACAACGGCGTGCTCTACACGGGCCCCATCAGCGGCACCGGCGGCACCTGGACCCAGATCAACGTGCCGGACTCGAGCGTGAGCGGCACCGTGGCCAACACGATCCCCCACAGCGTCATGGGCCGGATCGTGGTGGGCAACTACAACCTGGTCGTCGGCGGGAGTTCCGGCGCCCTCGGCAACGCGTTTCTCTACAACATCGTCAGCGGCTCGTGGACGATCTTCGACGCCCCGTTCGGCGGCACCGACAGGCTGACGAGCGCCTACGGCATCTGGCAGAACGGCATCGGGAGCACGTCCTACACGATCGCCGGCGGCAGCAAGGACGCGGGCCTCGACAAGGCGTTTTTGGTCGACTACGACGCGGCGTCGGGCGTCTTCACGAACCTCACCTACTTCCACGACGGGGCGCCCGTCGGCCTGAGCCATTTCGAGGGCATAACCGGCGCGGCCGGCGGCTACAACGTCATCGGCATCGCCGGCACGGGCTACGCGTTCGCGTCGATCGTGCGCAACACCGACGGCTCGTTCGGGCCGGCCCGCTGGACCGGGCCCCTCTCCTATCCCGGGGCCGCGATGACGACCGGCAACACCGTGATCGGCGACCAGGCGATCGGGATCTACACGCTGTCGTCCGGCTCGACCGTGTACGCCTACGTCGCGACCGTGCCCGAGCCGTCAGCCACGTGCCTGATCCTCGCCGGCCTGGCCTGCGCGGGCGTTGCCGGATGGCGGCGGCGGATGCGGACCTAAGATCCCTCGTCCGCTTTTCACGCCGCTTCAGGCAGCGACGTGGTGGTGCCGAGCTGCAGGGAATAGACGATGAACGCGACACGATGTGTGCGGGTTCTGGTGGCGGCGGTCGCGGTCCTCGGCCTCGGTTCGGGAGGCATCGTGCAGGCCCAGTCGACGACGTGGGATGCGATGCTGTCGAACTCGTACTGGTATGTGCCTCAAGAGAATCTTCTCGCGTACATGACCTCTGGAACGAGCTTCACGGACCCCGCGCCCACGGCGGGATCGGATCAGACCGTGTGGAGTCTGGGCACGGCGACGAATGGCAGTTTCACGGGCACCGCGGTCGGCACCTTCCGGCCCGCGGACGCCCCGTTGGTCGCGATCAGCAACACCGACGCGATCGTGTCGGGCATCGTGACCGACGCCGGCCAGATTCGCATGACGTTCGTGGGGGTGACGTCCGGATCGCAGACGATCGGCATCGGGCAGGTCCGCACCATCAGCGGCACCGACTCCATGCAGATGCAGATGATCACCGGAAACTCGTCGGTGCTCACGACCCACTGGGCTTTCATGGCGAAGTACGACCCGGACACGTTCGTGCCGCCGACGCTGTTTCCGGATGGCACGCTGCTCTCGCAGGAATGGAAGTGGACGGACGGCAGCACGTGGCGGCTCGAGAGCGACGACCTGTTCGGCCCGGGCGGTTCGGGGACGTTCACGATCACGAACTACCGCAACGGGTATTTCTGGGGGCCGGGCACGGGGCCGGCGGACGGCGCGGCGGCGACCTACACCCAGATCGGCTCGATCACGCCCGAGGGCAACGTGCTGTTCAACGTTCTCATCGGCGGAACCCTCACGAGCCTGACCGGACTGATCACGGGCACGGGACTGACGGGCCAGATGGTGTTGCGGTCCTACGACGGCACCACGTTCGGGCCGGCCGGATATGCCGCGGTCGTCGCGATACCGGAACCCGGCACGTGCGTCATGGCCCTCGCCGGCCTGGCCTGCGGCGGGTTCTTCGCGTGGCGGCAACGCAGGCGGTCCTGAGCTCGGCGGCGGCTGACGAGTTCACCACACGGGCGGGGAGCAGGAGTCCGCGCGGGCCCGCTCCCCGCGGCGTTTTTTTCGGCGGGCCACGTCGCGGCCAGGTGCCGCGCGACGCTCCGCGCGGGCTGCCGGGGCGTTGACAGGCCGGCCGCCGGTAGATACTGTACTGATGTACATTTACTGGTGGCCGCCGGCGGCGGCCGGCACGGAGGGCGAGTCATGGTCACGTTCGGGCCCGGGCTGGGCGGCCTGTCGAGCGCGGGGCAGTTGTGGGAGCGCGCGGGCGACCGCGAGACCGTCTCGAGCGGCTGGGCCGCGCTCGACGGCCTCCTGCCGGGCGGCGGCGTGCGGCGCGGCAGCCTGATCGAATGGCTCGCCGGCGACGCCGGCACGGCCGCCAGCGGCACCGGCGCGGCGACGCTCGCCTGCACGGTCGCCTGCCGGCTCGCGGCGACGCGCCGCACCGGCCGGGGCGACCCGCGCGGCGGGCTGATCGTGGTCGTCGACCGGGCGGGCTGGTTTCATCCGCCGGCCGTGCTGCCGTGGCTCGGTGCGGGCGACGCCGGCGCGATCCGGCTCGTGGTGGCCCGGCCCTCGCGCGACGACGACGAGATCTGGACGATCGAGCAGGCGCTCCGCTGCGGCGGCGTGGCGGCGGTGGTGGCCTGGCCGCGGCTGGCGGCGGCGTGGTCGCCCGAGCGTGGCACGGTCGTGGAGCGGCGGCCGGCGGGTCGCGGCGGCCTGCAGCAGTGGACGACGGCCATGCGCCGCTGGCACTTGGCCGCGCGGTCGACGGGGGGCGTGGGCCTGCTCGTGCGCGCGCCGACGGCGCTGGGCGAGCCTTCGTGGGCCGAGTCGCGGCTGGTCGTGTCGCCACTCGTCGGCGGCGGGCTGCTGGAGCGCCGCCTGCAGGTCGCGCGGGCGGGCGGCGGCCCAGGAGGCGCCGCCCGTGTCGGCGATGCCGACGCGGGCGTGCAGGCCACGGGCCGCGAGCGTCCAGGGGGCGGTGCGGGCCAGCGCCGCCTCGCCGCCGAATAGGCCGGGCGTGGCGGCGTGGTCGAGGCTGATGCACTCGGGCGGCCCGCCGCCAGTGGGCGCCTCGCCGCCGACCGTGGGCG
>JBJTIV010000453.1:0-7207 GCA_046095145.1 Planctomycetaceae bacterium | reverse complement strand
GAAGGCCTCCGCGCCGCGCTCGATCCGGCGGGACCGCAGGCGCCCACCCGCCTGCAGGCCTGGGTGGTGCCCGGCCACAAGGCCGACTTCGCGGTGGTGTCGATGGATCCGTCGCCGCTGGCGGGCGACGGCGTGCACCAGCGGCTCCTGGCCGGGCCGCTCGGGCCCGCCCTCGTGCCCACGTGGTCGTTCGTGAGCCTCACCGAGGTGAGCGAGTACGTGCCCACGGTCGAGCAGTACGGCCGCCGGCTCGTGGAGGAGGGCGAGGTGGAGGGCAGCCCGTCGTACCGGGCGAAAGTGCAGGGCTACGCGTCACGGGAGGACGCCATGCGCAAGGCCCGCCTGGAGCCCGAGCTGCCGCCCTGGCCCAACGCCTGCTTCTATCCGATGAACAAGAGCCGGGTGCTGGGAGCCAACTGGTTCACGCTGCCCTTCGCCGAGCGGATGCGGCTCATGGCGGAGCACGGCCGCACCGGGATGACCTTCGGCGGCCGGGTGACGCAATTGATCACGGTGTCGGTGGGGCTCGACGACTGGGAGTGGGGCGTGACCTTGTGGGCGAAGCGGCCCGACTACCTCAAGGAGATCGTCTACACCATGCGGTTCGACGAGGCGAGCGCCCGCTACGCCGAGTTCGGACCGTTCTACACCGGCTTCGTGGCCGGCCCCGACGAGATCCTGTCGCACTGCCAGGTCGTGTAGGGCAGGCACCTGTGCGGACAGGTTCACGGCGCTGGCGTTCAGACCCGGAGTCCCCCAGCTTGCGCCGGGGGCTTGCATCAGCCGCGCTCACCAGGACCATCCAAGCCCGGAGCGGCAGCGACGGGACGCCGGGTCCTTGGGCGAGACCGGGCCGCCGTGTTCGGTGTCAGTGCCGTGCCGAGAGCACCAGTTCCACGGCCGTGCCCGAGGGCGGCACGCGGCCCTCGAAGACGTCGAACATGAGCGCGTCGTTCGACTGCGAGCTCTCGATCGGCAGGTCGAGGGTGGCGGTGGGAAAATTGGAGACGCAGATAAGGTCTCCGCCGTCGGCCTGGTAATACTCGCGGCCGTCGGCCGGATCCCGCCAGAACTCGCTGCCCGCGAACACCCAGTCGGCGTCGAGCGCGTCGCCGGTCTGCGCGTTGCGGATCCAGTCCTGCGCGCGGCACTCCTGGTCGCGGCCGTCGGCGTCACGCCAGCGCATGCGGATCTCCACCGGCGGCCCCTCGGCCGCCCGGTACTCCGGCACGAACCCGACGGGCCGGCCGGGATCGAGGCCGATGGCCAAGAGGGCCGCGTGGACGAGCTTGGCCGACGCATTCGTGGCCACGATCGCCTCGTGCTCCTTGGTGCGGGCCGGGCAGGCGAAAACCTCGATGGCGCCCCGGTCGAGCGCCACCCTGCCGCCCACGACGACGGCCTTGCGGCGACGGTCGATCCACACCTCCTCCGTGGGCGAGAGCCGCACGAGGTCGGGATGCGGCTCCGCGTGCACAGCCTCGCGGGACGCGTTGCCCGCCGCCGTCGCGGCGGCCGCGGCCGGCTGCCACGCCCGCGCCGTCGGCACGGTCACGGCGAGCACGATCGCCCCGCCGACGAGGACCCAGGGCGACGGCGGCATCAGGACATCCGGCGAAGCCGGCCCATGGAGGGGCGAGGACGACTCCGGTACGATACCGCCCCGCGGCGACCCGGGGAAACCTCACGCGCGGGCCTCCTTGATTCGGCGTTCACTCCACGGAGCACCCCATGACGACGAAGGCGACACGCAGCGAACGGCAGCGGGAGGACGACCGGGCCGCGACCGCTCCGTCCGACGGGCCGCCCGCGCCGCCCGCCGTCGAGTCGCCGCCGACCGTGCCGCGCGGGTCCGCCCGCGCGGCGTCGCGGGCGGTCGACGCCTGCGCCGCCGCCTGCATCGCGACCGAGACGCGTGGCGTGCTGCATGCGTTGGCCCGGGCGATCCGCCGGAAATCCGACGCCATCAATGCGGCGATCGCCGGTGGCCTCGACGAGGCCGAGGCCGCCGGACCGGACCGCTGGCAGGCCGCCGAGGCGGCGGCCCGCGGCCTGGGGTGGGCCGTCCGCGGTCGCGGCATCGCGCCGGACGGCCGGCACCTCGAGCGCCTCGTGACCCTGGCCCGCGCGGCGTGCGACGCGCTCGGCGAGCGGGACACCCGGTCGGCGCGATTCGTGCTCGTCCTCGCGCGGTCGTTCGCGGATGTCGAGGCCTGCCGCGACTTCGCCGCTGCGGCGCGCGCCGCCGTCGCCGAGGAGATCGCGAGGCTGGTCACCGCCGGTGGCACCGTCGCGCTCTCCGGATCCGACACGTGCGTCGACCGTGTGAGCCGTTGGACGGGCTTTCGCGACGCGGCGGCCGAGTTCGGCGGGTCGGCCTGGGACGACGAGACGGACCGCCGCTGGAGCGCGGCGGCCCGCGGCGCGCTGCGGCTCGTCGGGGACGAAGGCCGCCGCCTCACGGGGGGCGGCGCCGGGGCGCGGGAGCCATTCGTCGACGCGCTCGTCCGCGTCGGCCGCCCGCGGACACGGCGCACCGCCCGCCTCGTGTCGCGCGGCAGCGGCCGTGCCCAGCGAGTGCTGGCGACCGACCTCCACGACGCTGCCGCCGCGACCACGATCATCCGCACCGGATGGGACCGCGACGCGGTGCGCGTACTGCTCGACTATCGCGCGGGGGCCCCGCGGCTGGAGGTCGCGGTCGGCGACCGCCTCCTGGTGGACGGCCCGTGGGAGTGGGGCGTGGTTGCCGACGGCCGCCCGCTCGACGCCGAGGGCGCATGGACCGTGTCGGCCTGGGAGTCGGACCGCAAGGCGGCCTACCTGGAGCTCGCCGCGCCGCTGGCGGGAGGCATGCGGCTCGAGCGGACCGTGGCCGTGCTCCGCCGGCACCGCATCGTGCTGCTCGCCGACGCGATCGTGCCCGCCACGACCGGCGGCCCGGCCGCCGACGCGCTCGAGTGCCGGGCGGCGGTGACCCTCGCGCCGGGCCTCGACGCCGAGCCCGCGGCCGAGACCCGCGAGGTGCTCGTGTACGACGGTTCCATGCGGTTCCTGGCGCTGCCCCTGGCGCTGCCCGAGTGGCGGACCGCCGGCCGGGGCAGGCTCGCCGCGGCCGATGGCCGGCTCGTGCTCGAGCAGAGCGGCCACCGCCGCCTCTACGCGCCCGTGTGGCTCGACTGCGACCCGCGCCGCATCGGCCGGCCCCTCACGTGGCGGCAGCTCACCGTCGCCGACACGCGACTGAACCTCCCGCCGCACCAGGCCGCGGGCTTTCGCGTGCAGGCCGGGCGGGCACAGTGGCTGCTCTACCGGTCGCTCGACGCCCCGCGCAACCGCTCGGTCCTCGGCTGCAACGTGTCGAGCGAGTTCCTGCTCGGCCGCGTGAGGCGGTCGGGCGAGGTGGCGCGGACCATCGAGATCGAGTGACGGGCAACTCCATGGGGCCCGACGACGCCACCCGCGGTCGCATCGCCGCGAACCTCGCCGGCATCCGTGGGCGGGTGGCCGAGGCCTGCCGCCGCGGCGGCCGCGACCCCGCGGCGGTGACCATCGTGGCCGTGACGAAGTACGTCGACGCCGACACGGCCCGGCTGGTCCACCAGGCGGGCTGCCAGGACCTGGCCGAGAGCCGGCCGCCGGCCCTGTGGGCCAAGGCCGAGGCGCTGGCGGCGACCGCCCCGCCGCCCCGCTGGCACCTCGTCGGCCACCTGCAGCGCAACAAGATCCGCCGCACGCTGCCGCACCTGGCGCTCCTCCACTCGCTCGACAGCCTGCGGCTGCTCGAGTCGCTGGAATCCGCGGCGGCCGCGGCCGGCGCGGCCTGCCGGGCGCTCGTGGAGGTGAACCTCACCGACGACCCGGCCCGCACGGGCGCGAGCCCCGCCGATGCCGAGACGATCGTGTCGGCGGCCGCCGCCCGGCCGCACGTGATCGTGCGGGGCCTCATGGGAATGGCGCACGTTCCCGACGGCGCGGCCGACTCCGCCCGCCGCGACTTCGCCCGGCTCCGCGAGCTCCGTGACCGGCTGGCCCGGTCGCTGCCGCCGGGCGCGCTGCCGGAGCTCTCGATGGGGATGAGCGGCGACTACGAGGCCGCGATCCTCGAGGGCGCCACGATCGTGCGCATCGGGTCGGCGCTGTTCGAGGGCGTCGCGCGCGGCTGACGCCGCAATCCGGACGGACGCGACCCGCGTCAGTCGTCGAAGCGGACCTCGAGGATCTCGTACTTCAGCGTGCCGGCCGGCACGTCGATCGAGATCTTCTCGCCCACCTTGCGGCCCAGGAAGCCCTGGGCCAGGGGGCTGGCCACGTTGATGCGGCCGGCGTCGAAATCCTCCTCGCCCGCGCCGACGAGCACGTAGGTCTCCCGGTCGCCGAATGTGAGGTCCTTGACCACGATCGTGGCGCCGAACACCACCTCGTCGGTGGCCTCCTTGGCCCGCTCCACGATCACCGCGCGGGCGAGCTTGTCCCGCAGCAGGTTGATCTTGGCCTGCATCAGGCCCTGGCTCTCCCGGGCGCCGTGGTACTCCGCATTCTCGCTCAAGTCGCCCTCGCCCCGCGCGGCGGCCACCCGCTGGGCGAGCTTCGGCATCTCGACGGTGTCGAGGTGGTCGATCTCGGCCTTGAGCTTGTCGTAACCGGCCCGGGTCATCGGGATGCGGTCGGAAGACATGGCAATGACACTCCAACGGGACGGACGGCGGCCGACGGCGTCGCGGCCCCACCCGGTGCTCAGGATGGCGTCGGCGTCTCGGGGTGATAGAGCAGCCGGCCGCACCCGCGGCACACGACCACGCGGCCGAGCCCGATCGCGGCCACCATGTCGCTCGTCACCTGCTGGCAGCAGCCGCCGCAACTCCGGCCGTCGAGTGGGGCCAGGCCGTCCGCACCCTTGTGCTTCACCACCCGCTCGTACTTCTCGCGCACGTCGCCCTCGAGCCCGCGCTCGACCGCATCGAGCTCCGCCCGCACGCGGGCCACCTCGGCCTCGAGCCGGCCGGCCTCGGCGGCCACCTTGGCCTGCGCCTCGGCGAGGGCCTTGCCGGTCGTCGCGACCTCCGCCTCGGCCGCGGGCACCGCCGCCTTGAGCGAGTCGAGCCGCTCGAGCACCTCGAGGATCTCGTCCTCGAGCACCTTGGTGGCCATCGTGTCGGCGGCGATCTGCTCGCCGAGCGTCTGATACTCCCGGTTGGTCTTGCAGGCGTTCCGCTTCCCCTCGAGGTCCCGGATCTTCGCCTCCGCGCTCTTGAGCTGGAGCTGCTTCTGGTCGGCCGACATGCGGGCCTTCTTGACCTCGTCCTGCGCGGCGGTCCGCTTGGCCTCGGCGGCCGCCACCCGCGCCGCGTTGGCCGCCACCAGCCGCGGGCCGGCGGCGAGCTGGCCGCCCAGGTCGTCGAGCTGCCGATGGATCCGGTGCAGCGTGCGGAGCGTGGCGGTGGGGGCGGCGACGGTCATGGGAGTCCCTGGCGCGCGCGAGGCCTTCGCTCGCGGCGGCACCAGTGTATCAGCCCGGATTCACGGGGCCATGTCCGGGGCTTTGGCCCCGCGTGCCGGGACTGTCCCGATTCAGTTGCTGCTCGGGGCGCCTTCCATGAAGTGCTCCAGCTGGCGCGAGCGCACGGGGTGCTGGAGCTTCTTCACGGCCTTGGCCTCGATCTGCCGCACCCGCTCGCGGGTCACGCGGAAGATGCGGCCCACCTCCTCGAGGGTGTAGGTGTAGCCGTCGGTGAGGCCGTAGCGGAGGCGGATGATCTCCCGCTCCCGGTAGGTGAGCGTCTTGAGGAGCGAATCGATCCGGTCGCGGAGCAGGCCCTGGGTGGTCGACTGCGTGGGACTGGCCACGCCCACGTCCTCCACGAACTCGCTGAAGCTCGCGTCCTCGCTCTCACCCACCGGGCGGTCGAGGCTCATCGGCTGCCGCCCCATGTCGAGCACGCGACGCGCCTCCTCGAGCGGCACGCCCGCGACCCGCGCGATCTCGTCGGCCGAGGGCTCGCGGCCGAACTCGTGGAGCAGCTTCTTTGCCGTGGTCCGCAGCTTCGAGAGCACGTCGATCATGTGCACCGGGATGCGGATCGTGCGGGCCTGGTCGGCGATCGCCCGGGTGATCGCCTGGCGGATCCACCACGTGGCGTAGGTCGAGAACTTGAAGCCGCGGCGATACTCGTACTTGTCCACCGCCCGCATGAGGCCCGTGTTGCCCTCCTGGATGAGGTCGAGGAAGGAGAGGCCGCGGTTGCGGTACTTCTTGGCGATCGAGACCACCAGCCGCAGGTTGGCGGCCGACAGGGCCCGCTTCGCCGCCTCGTACTCCACCTTCAGCTTCTCGAGCATGGCCACTCGGGTCCGCAGCGACCGCGGGCTCTCCAGGGTCGTGAGCATCAGGTCGCGGAGCTCCTTGCGCATGTCGGCGCGGTCGTCGCGGGACAGTTCCCCGGTCGCCATCAGCCGCAGGTCGCGCTGGATCGAGTCCATGCGGGCCGACATGCCGCGGAGCAGCTTCACGAGCGGCTGCACGCGGCGGGTCCGCAGACTCAGCTCCTCCACGAGCATGAGCGACTTGGCCCGGGACCGCCGGAACCGCTGCCGGGCCGCCGCGGCGTCGTCGGAGCTCGTGCGGGTGCTGATCAGCAGCCGGAAGTCGGCGCGGCTCCGCTCCATGAGGTGGTCGAGCGTGCGGAGGTTGTGCGGCATCCGCGCCTGGATCTGCTCCTTCGTCAACCGCTCGGTGAGAGACACCTTGATCGTGCGGTCGAACGGCAGCGTGCCCTCGTGCACGCGGCGGAGCGTGTCCACGGTGGTGTGCAGGGAGTAGGCGCAGCCCAGCACCGCTCGGCGGAACCGCTTCCGCGTGACCTCGATCCGCTTGGCCAGGGAGATCTCCTCGCGCCGCGTGAGCAGCGGGATCTCCGCCATCTGGGCCAGGTACATCCGGATCGGGTCGTTGCCCGCGTTGCTCGGGGGCGTCGTGATCGCCTCCTCGCGGCGGGCCGGCGTGGCGGCGCCGGCCGTCGCGGCCTGTGGCTCCGGAGGCGCGTCGACGATCTCGATGCCCCGCTCCTCGATGGCCACGAGCAACGCGGGCAACGACCCGATCCGGATGTACCTGGCCCAGATGGCGGAGATCCCGCTGCTCACGCGGCGCGAGGAGATCTCCCTGGCCAAGCGGATCGAGGTCACGCGGAAGCGGTTCCGCCGAGCG
>JBJTIV010000452.1:0-9287 GCA_046095145.1 Planctomycetaceae bacterium | reverse complement strand
TCCGCCAGGAACGCGGCGCGGGTCGGCGGCCCCGGCCGGTCCTTCCAGTCGTGCTGGACGACCAGTTCCTCGTCGGCCGTCCATGCCAGGTCGAGCTCGAAGAGCCGCAGGCCCCGCGCGTAGCTCGCGTCGAGCCGCGCGATCGGCCCGGGCTCGGGCTGCCCCGGCCCCGGCGCGGCGCCGCCCTGGTGGGCCACGATGGCCGTGGCCGCGGGCCGGGCGGGGTTGAGACGGTCGTAGAGATGGTCGTTCGCCGCGCTGGAGTAGGCGTTCCACTCCGCGGGCGCTGGCGACTTCAGCGCCCGGGCGAGTTGCATGCCCAGCATGGCGGTCGCCACGCCGAACGCGACTGCGACGGCCCAGGCGATCGCGGCCCGCGACGCGATCGGGTGAGGGGGCATGACGATCACCGCACCGCGGTGTCGCCGCCCTCGCGGGCGATCGTGGCGACCGGTCGCCGTGGGGCGTCGCTATCGGGCCGGCTGGCCGCCAGCCGGTCGCGCAGATAACAGGCGAGGTCGAGCTGGGTGAGCTTCCCTGACAGGGCCAGCCCCGAGTCGCGGGAGCGCTGCCGGGCCGACAGGTCGCGGCCCTTCTCGAAGATGAACCAGGGCACACGGTCCTCGTGGGCGCGATCCTGGAGGTAGCCCTTCACGCTCGACTCGTGGTCGCCGTAGACCACGACGGTTGTGCCGGTGGGCAGCGCGGCGACGTAGCGCTCGAGCGATCGGTCGACGTAGCGCATGCTGTCCAGATACCGCTCCGTGATGGTCCGCGCGTCGGGGAACAGCTCGCGTCGGTCGCGGGGCACCTTGTTGAACGGCGTGTGGGACGTGATCGTGATCACGAAGTGCATCGTGGGCCGCTGGGCCGCCGCGAGCAGGCCGGCCGAGAAGGCGAGGACCTCGTCGTCGCGGGTCCCGTTCACCCGGTGCGGAGCGAGCTCCTCGTTGAAGAACAGCTCGTCGAACCCCATCTGCTCGTAGGCGCCGCGGCGGTGGAAGAAGGCCCCCGTGTTGCCGTGGAAGGCGGCCACGTGGTAGCCCCGGTCCCGGGCCAGCCGCGGCAGGGCGTCGGCGTAGGGAAACCCCGGCACCTGGAAGGGATTGAAACGGCCGATCGGCGTGGCCGCCATGAGCAGCGAGAAGTCGGCCTCCGACGAGCCCGTCGCGTGGAACGGTCTCACCGAGAAGAGCATGGACCGGTCCCGCAGACCATGGAGGAACGGCATCACCGGCACGCCGTTCACGCGGGCGTCGACCACGGCGAAGTCGAGGCTCTCGACCTGAACCACGGCCATGTGACGACCGAGGTCGATGCGCTCCTCGACCGCGGAGAGCCGGTCACTCTTGGGACGCGCCTTCTCGAGTGCCTCGGCAAGCAGCGCTTCCTCGTCCAGGCAGAGCAGTTCCGCCGCCCAGGCGACCGTGTAGCCGTACAGGTATTCCGGCGTGCCCACGTTGATGGAGTGGATCGGCTTGTGGTAGCCGGCGAGACCGACCGCCGTGGCCGCGTAGAGTCCGACGCAGGCGACGGCCAGGCCGCGCCTCTGCCGGATGGGCGGCGCATGTCGCGGGATGCGGCGTGCGATCGCCACTTTCGCGAGGCACGCGGCCGCCATCAGGCCCACAAGGAGCCAGTTGGCAGACGCAAGGCCGGCGTCGCTCACGGCCAGTCCCTCCCGCCACTGGTTGGCGACCACGGGCCACGACAGGGGCGCGTGGAAATAGTCCGCGTAGGCGACCAGCACGTTGGCGGCCACGGCCCAGGCCGCGAACGCCGCGGCAAGCCCCCAGCCGGGCAGGAGGCAGACGACCGCCGCGCAGGCGCAGAGGTCGAGCGCGGCTCGTCGGCAGCCGTCCTTCAAGAGCCGGGCGGCCGACACCGCCGCATCGGGGCAGGTCGTCCAGTGCTGGACGAGCGAGATTTCCGCGACCCACAGGCCGACGACCAGCGCGATCAGCCACCACGCCCGCCGACGGGCCCGGACCGCGTCGCCGGTGGCGGAGGATTCGGGAACGGGTTGCGGCATCGACCCCTCGACGGTGCCCGGCACCGCCGCCTGCGACGTCGTTCGGCCGGTTCGGGACGGGGATACACGAAGGCGGGGCACGCCGCCACGGCAACCGCCGGCCGGAACGGAGAAGTCGCCCCGCTTCGCTCGCCAAGCGATCGCGTGCGGTGACGGCGGCCTGCGGCGCGGGCGCGCTGTGCGGCGACCTGGCAGGCTGCGCAAGCCGCGGTCCGGGCCGCTCCGCTCACCAGTCCTTCGCGAGGGGCACGCCGTCGCGGGGATCGCACAGCGCGGCCCAGGTCTCGGGCGACACGGTGCCGGCGATGCTCCGCACCGACCCGTCGCCGAGCGCCACGTTCATCCCGCCCGGGTGGGCCGCTTGGGCGCGGCTCGAATCGCAACCGGTGAGGTAGTGGGGCGCCACCTGGAACAGGCTGCACGGCCGGTATCCCGACGCCGAGGGTGTCTGATCGAACTCGTTCACGCAGAACACCGGCCGCCAGCGGCTGTTGGAGTCCGACCACAGGCTGCCCGCGGTGGTGGCCCCGTCGACGGCGCCGCTCGAGCCGCACGTTCCGTATCTCTCGGCCAGCATCACCGTCTTCGAGGTGCCGTCGGCGAACGTGCCGGGAATCCGGCCCGCACCCTCGACCCGGGCGGTTGGCGTCGCCGCCAGGGGATTGCCGAACACGTTGTAGTTCGCCACCACGTTGCCCACCGCCCACCGGTCGGCGCGGCCGGTCTTCGTGATCGACAGGCCTTCCCTGTCGGAGGCGTCCGACGGACAGAGGTAGGTCCCGATGGGCACCGCATAGACGGTGCCGGCTCCCGGCGCGTCGGACACCGGCGTGTTGACGTTGCGGTTCGACCGCTGGAAGAGGCCGTCCTCCTCGATGTAGGGCAAGAGCCAGGTGAACGCGGTGAAGCCCACGGCGCCCCGGTAGGGACCGGGCAGCGCGATCGGACTCTGCGACGAGGCCGCGGCCAGGGGCGGCAGCATGCGCCTCGCGTCATGGATCAGATGGCAGGCCAGGGCCACCTGCCGCATCGAACTGGCACAGCTCATCCGCCGAGCCGCCTCCCGCGCGCTCTGCACGGCCGGCAGCAGGAGCCCGATCAGGACCGCGATGATCGCGACCACGACCAGCAATTCCACCAACGTGAACGCAGCGTGGCGTCGGCGGCACACGTGTCCAGTCACAATCACTATCCTCATCGCCTGGTACAACCGCCACAATCGTAGTGTCTCGATCGCCCGCTGCTCAACCGTCGTCGCGAGCATCGCGATCACAGCCGGTATCCGCTCACGTTGACACCAACGGACATGCACGCTCGTCCCCGGTCGCGAGTCCTCTGTGCGGGCCTGGCCGTGGTGGCCGTGATGCACGGCGCGGTCGGTGCGGATGCGTTGGCGACGGATCCGCTGCCTTCCTGGCATGCGGGCCCGGCCAAGCAGGCCATCGTGGAGTTCGTGCACCGTGTCGGCGACCCCGCGTCGCCCGACCACGTGCCCGCGGCCGAACGGGTCGCGGTGTTCGACAACGACGGCACGCTCTGGCCCGAGGAGCCCCTGCCCTTCCAGGCGGCGTTCGTGGTGGATCGCCTGCGGGAGCGGGTCGCCGGTGAGCCGGACCTCCAGCGCGACCCGATGGTGCGGGCGCTCCTCGCCGGCGACGTCGAGACGCTCATGCGGGGCGAGCACCACGATGGCCTCATGCACGTGGTGGGCCTCACGCATGCCGGCATGACGGTCGACGAGTTCAATCGCGCCGTCGAGGAGTGGCTCGCGACCGCGAAGCACCCGCGCTTCGGCCGCCGCTACGACGACCTCACCTACCGGCCCATGCAGGAGGTGCTCGTGTTCCTGCGGGCCCACGGGTTCAAGACGTGGATCGTCTCGGGGGGCGGCGCCGACTTCATGCGGGTCTGGGCGGAGCGGGTGTATGGCGTCCCGCCGGAGCAGGTCGTCGGCTCGACCGCGCGATCCAGGTTCGAGATGCGGCCCGACGGGCCCGTGCTCGTGAAGACCCTCGACCACCTCTTCGTGGACGACAAGGCGGGCAAGCCGGTGGGCATCCAGCAGTTCATCGGCCGCCGTCCCATCGCCTGCTTCGGCAACAGCGATGGCGACCTGGCGATGCTGCAGTACACGACCGTGGGCAATCCACGGCCGGCGCTCGGCGTGATCGTCCACCATACCGATGCCGATCGCGAGTATGCCTACGACGCGCACCCGCGGGGGACGGGGCGGCTCGTCGAGGCGCTGGCGGAGGCGCCCCGCCGCGGCTGGACGGTCGTCGACATGCGGCGGGACTGGGCCCGCGTGTTCGCCGCGAATCCTGATCCCGCCGGCTCGCGCGATACCATGTCGCGGGCACCGGCACCCTGAAGACCCGCCCGATGACCCTGCACCACGCCGATCCGGCCCGCTACGAGCGGATGGAGTATCGCCGCTGCGGCCGCAGCGGGCTCATGCTCCCCGCCCTGTCGCTCGGCCTGTGGCACAACTTCGGGGCCCACGCCGACGTCGCCGCGGCGCGGACCATGGTGGTGCGGTCGTTCGACGCCGGGATCACCCACTTCGATCTGGCCAACAACTACGGTCCCCCGCCGGGCAGCGCCGAGGAGACGTTCGGCCGGCTGCTGCGCGACGACCTCGCCGCGCACCGCGACGAGCTGGTGATCTCGACCAAGGCCGGATATCGCATGTGGCCCGGGCCGTACGGCGAGTGGGGCTCGCGGAAGCACCTGCTCTCGAGCCTCGACCGGAGCCTCGCGCGCATGGGGCTCGACCACGTCGACATCTTCTACAGCCACCGGCTGGACCCCGACACGCCGCTCGAGGAGACCGTCGGCGCGCTGGCGAGCGCCGTGGCGTCGGGCAAGGCGCGCTACGTCGGCATCTCGAGCTACGACGCGGCCACCACGCGCCGGGCGGCGGAGCTCCTCCGCGGCGAGCGGATCCGGCTCCTCATCCACCAGCCCATCTTCAACCTCTTCGAGCGCTGGGTGGAGGGAGGCCTGGCCGACGTGCTCGAGCAGGAGGGCATCGGCTGCATCCCCTTCAGCCCGCTGGCCCAGGGCATCCTGGCCGGCCGCTACGCCGGCGGGATCGCGGCCGACTCGCGGGCGGGCAGCCGCGACGGCTTTTTGCGGCCCGAACAGGTCACGGACGACAAGCTCGGCCGCGTCCGCATGCTCGCCGACATCGCGGCCGCGCGGGGCCAGTCGGTCGCCCAGTTGGCCATCGCCTGGCTGCTCGCCAAGCCCTACGTCACGAGCGTGCTGATCGGTGCGAGCCGCTGGAGCCAGATCGAGGAGAACCTCGGGGCGCTTGGAAACGTCGGCTTCAGTGCCGACGAGCACGCGGCCATCGATCGTGCGTGCCGGGCGTGAGCGACGGGTCAGCCGCCCGGGTCCTCCACGCCGTCGAGCAGCGCGATCATCGCCTCGATCTGGGCGGCGGTGACGCGTTCGGTGCGGCGGGTCGCCGGCGCGACGCATGTCGCATGGAGCACCCGGCCGTCGATGGCGGCAAGGCCGCGGTACCGCCGGCTCGTCACGGCTCCCAGGTCCCGCAGCCGGTCCGCCTGGGTGACCAGTTCCTCGGGCGAGAAGGCCAGGTGCAGGCCGGCGTCGCCGGCGAGCGTGACCTCGCCCCACGGCGGCCGCACGATCTCCACGCGGCCCGCGTCCACGAGCGGCCGCATCCAGCGGTGGAGGAACATGAGCACGAGCACGCCGCAGTGGATGCCGTCGGCGTCGGGATCCATGAGCAGGAGGATGCGGTCGAATCGCAGGCCCGCCGCGTCGAACCGGCCGCCCAGGTCGGTGCCGATGGCATCGGCGAGCGCGCGGTAGTGGGCGTGGGCCGCCACCCGCTTCTCGGAGGCCCGCACCGCATTGAGCGGCTTGCCCCGCATGGGGAGCACGGCCTGGTGCTCCAGGTCGCGGAGCCTGGCCACCGCCGCCGACGCCGATTCGCCCTCGACGACGAACAGCTCGGCGCCTGATCCCGGCCCGGCGGCCCGGCACGGCTCGAGCGTCGCAGCTCCGCCGGCGTACTGTCCACCATGCCGAGTCATGCCGTATCCCCGTGGCTCTCCGGAGCGGACTGCTGCCTGCATGATGCCCGGGAACCGCCGCCGCCGCCACCGCCCGAGGGCTGCCGCATACCGGCCGCGCGGGCGGCGGGCGTTGGCGATATTTCCGCGCGAAACCAGCCTCCCGGGATTTTCTTGGAGGAAGGCCCGGGCGCTCACAATTCCCTAACACACGCGTTCGACACTCCCCCACGTACTTGGGGCTGAAGAGTTCCCACTCTCCGCATCTCCCGGAGGTCGCTGTCATGACGACATTCACTGCCACGTGTGTCGAGGCGAGAAGGTTTTCGAAGACGACGGTGTCACGCATCGTCTCGGCTGCAGGAATCACCTGGACCGCCCTCCTGTGTGCCTTGGCTGGTTCGGCCCAGGCGGCTCCCTACGCCTCCAATCTGACCGTCAGCGGTACGACCGTCTCGTTCATCCTCAACGAGTCCGCGGACTTCGTGGGTTATTCGATCAACGGGGGGCCGAAGGTGCCCCTTCTCAAGACGTCCGGCTCGCAGACGTTCTTTCTCGACTCGCCGACGGACTCGTTCTCGATCGAGGCCTATAAGGCGCTCGGCTCCGGCTGGATCAGGCCCACCGGAGCCACGACCGGATCGAGCTCCACGGGGCTGTCGCTATCGACCAGCAACGGTGGGTTCTCGCTGATCAGTTCCGATGCGAACCCGCTCGGTCGCTTCAACAACCCACGGGGCGTCACTGTCAACGTGAACCCGAACACGCCGAACTTTGGCACCGCGTACATTTCGAACAGCGGAACGGTGGGCGTGAATTATTCCGTGGCCGCCGGCAGTGGCAGCATCGGTGGTTCGGCGGCGAGGTCTTTGGTCACGAAGGGGATGTACGCCCTCCGCGCGGATCAGAGCGACGCCTTTGGATACGGCAACACCGGGCAAAATACGGCGTGGGCCAACAGCAACAGTGTGCCGTGGAAGTCGGCCGTCGCTCCCGACGGAGACGTTTACATCTCAGACTTCTCAGACGCCTCGGGGAACGTGTGGAGAATGTCACCTACGCTTACGGGTGGAACAGCCGTCCTTTCCGGCACTGGCGGCCCCTCCACGGTGCCGGCGGGGCAGTACCACGGCAGCACGACCACCGTGTGGGTCACCGGCACGGGTGCCGCCATGACGCTGTTCACGATCGACGAGGATCTCACGCCCGCGGGTGTGCCCGGAGCCGTGTCCACATCGACCACTAGCAAACTCAACGTGTGGGCGTATGCGCTCGGCACAAACGCCGTGCCCTTCGCCACCCCGCCCTCCCTCGTGAATCCGTCCCCCTATCTGATCAACTCCTCGGGCAACGTGGTGCGCGGTGCCGACGGCAAGTACTACATCTCACAGAATCGCTCCGGCGGGCTGGAGTCCGGCATCTTCGTTCTCGATGCCACCACGGGCACTTCGATCTATACGTCGCTTGCCGCGACGCGGGCACTGCTCAGCAACACGTCGGCTCCCGACATCTTTACCAACACGATGGGCATCGCCGTGTCCCCCGACCAGAGGTGGCTGGCGGCCGTACTTCTCAATTCCGACGTGGCGGTGATGCCTCTCATCGATGGCATTCCTGACATCTCGAAGCGGATGCTGATCGATACCGGAACGAATACCTCTGGTGCTAGCCAGCGATTCGACATTGCCTTCGACGCCGCCAACAACATCCACTACGTGAGCAGTGGCCAACTGATCTACCGCGTGCTGGCCACGGGCGGCGAGACGCTCGCCACCACGAGCTACAGCGGCGGCGTGACCTCGTTCAGCATGGTCATGGCGGTGCCGGAGCCATCGTCTATCGCCCTGGCGGCGGCAGGACTCGCGGGCGGCGGGCTGGCGTGGCGGAGACGCAGACTGCGACGGCGATCCGCCGGCGGCTGACCGTCCGCGGTGGCGGGATCGGCCGCGTGTGGGCGGAATGAGGGGCCGTCGAGGAGCCCCATGCAGGAACTGCCGAAGCACTCCGACCACAAGGCCGCCCAGGCGCGGTGCCGGCAGATCTGGGACGCGGGCCGCTTCTGGCACTCCGAGCCGCCGGCCCCCGGGCGAGCGTGATCCGTCACCGCGGCGGGGATCGTGGCACGGTAGACTGTGAGGAACGAGGGGCTTGCGGTCACAGGCCTGCTTTTTCGCGGACTTTTTCGATGGTGACGTCGGACGAGCTGCCCCGTCTGTCGGCCGCCGATCGCCGGACGAGCCAGGAGATCGCCGCGCTGCTGCCCTCCCGCTGGCCGGTGGTTCGGATCGTGCTCTACGGCTCGAAGGCCCGCGGCGACGATACGCCAGAGAGCGACATTGACCTGCTGGTGCTGACTGCCCGCCCACTGAAGCCCGAGGAACTCGGCTCCATGCGGGCCGCTTCGCGGCGCATCGGGCTCGATCTGGGCACCTGGCCCGAACTCTACGTTCGCACCAGCGACGAGTGGTGGCGGGGCGTCTATCAGGCCGCGCCGATCCGCAAGGAAATCGACGCGGAAGGCGTTGCGGTGCCGCTCGGCTCGGAGCACGCCGAACGATGACGGAAGCGGAGGCACGTCGCCGGATCGCGACGCAGCAGAGGCGCCTGGCGGACGAGTGCCTCGCCGACGCCGAGGCGGCGGCCGCACGGGATAGCGCCCGTCTCGTGTGGAACCGCGCTTACTACGCCTGTTTCCATGCGGCGACCGCTGTGTTCGTGGCACGAAATCGTCGGTTTCGCAAACATCGGGGCATCATCACGGCCGCCCACGAGGAACTCGTGCCCGCGGGCTTCCTGGCCGCCGAGCAGGCGGTGGCCTTCGACGGTCTTTTCGCTCAGCGGCTCGATGCCGACTACGGCGACTTCCTGGACATTCCCCGGGAGCAGGTCGTCAACACGCTGGAGACTGCACGGCGTTTCGTGGCTTCCATGCGGGCGGCTCTCGCCGTCTCGATGCCGCAGATGCCTCCCAACGCAGACCGGTGACGGCACCGCGGCGTCGCCGTACACGGGATCGACGGCACGCTCTCGCGGCATCGTCACCGAGCGGTGCGGCCCGTCGTCCGATGGCTCGTCCGCCGGGTCCACTGGTCGATGGCCTGTTCCTGGCCGGCGCATGGCGGTGGCGGGAGTGGCCGCCCGTCGGCTGAATGTGGGGCCGTCGAGGAGGCCCAGGCAGGACCTGCCGAAGCACTACGACCGCAAGGCCG
>JBJTIV010000451.1:0-10999 GCA_046095145.1 Planctomycetaceae bacterium | reverse complement strand
CTGCTGCGGATCTTCGGCGTGCCGGCTGCGATCCTGCCGGAGGTGCGGCCGTCGAGCGGTCCGTTCGGCGAGACGGCGGCCGACCTGTTCGGCGCACCGATCCCGATCGCGGGCTGCGCGGGGGATCAGCAGGCGGCGGCGATAGGCCAGGGCGTGCTGGCGGCTCGCGACGCGAAGAACACCTACGGCACCGGGGCCTTCCTGCTGTTCTCGACGGGCGACCGCATCGTGGAGAGCGGCCACGGCCTGCTGGCCACGCCGGCCTGCGCCGTGCCCGCCGCCGGCGTCGCGCCGCGGCACTACTGCCTGGAGGGATCGGTGTTCGTGGCCGGGGCGCTCGTGGGCTGGCTCCGCGACGGCCTGGGGCTCGTCGAGCAGTCGCGGGACATCGAGCAGCTGGCGCGGACCGTGGCCGACAGCGGGGGCGTGATGATCGTGCCCGCTCTCACCGGCCTGGGCGCGCCGCACTGGGACCCGCACGCCCGGGGCACGATCCTCGGCCTGTCGCGGGCCACCCATCGCGGCCACGTGGCCCGGGCGGCGCTCGAGGCCATCGCGCTGTCGGTGGCCGACGTGACCGACTGCATGCAGCGCGACGCGGGCGTGACGCTCGAACGGCTGCGGGTCGACGGCGGTGCCAGCGCCAATGACCTCCTGCTGCAGATCCAGGCCGACGTGCTCGGCATCCCGATCGAGCGGCCCGCCGTCACGGAGACGACGGCCCTCGGGGCGGCGCTGCTCGCCGGGCTGGCGGTCGGCTTCTTCGGCGGCGACGCGGACGTGGCCGAGGCCCGCCGGATCGCCGCGACGTTTCGTCCCAGCATGGAGCCGGCGGCGCGGGCGCGGCTCAAGGCCGCGTGGTCGGAGGCGGTGGCCCGCAGCCGGGGTTGGGCCGTGGCGGGTCAGTAGCGGCGGGTGTCGCCCGCAGCGGCCGGCAGCCGCTCGGCGAGGGCGATCCGCGCGGCGTAGCGGTCGGGATCGGCGGTGAACGCCTGCCGCGTCTCGGGCGAGGCGAACAGGTACATGCGCGACTGATAGGTCACGCCGTAACGCCGCTGGCCCGGAGTGCTCGAGCTGCGATCGAGGGCGAGCACCGGATCGTCGCCGGAGAGCGCCGGCGCGTAGCGGTCGGGATCGGCGAGGAAGGTCCGCTGCTCGTCGGGGCCGGCGAACAGGTAGGTGCGGCCACGATGACGGGCACCCCACTGGGCGCGGCCCTCCGACCACGCCCCGCGATCGACGAGCGTCACGGGGCAGTAGCCCTCGAGGCCCAGCGGCATGGAGCCGTACGGGTCGGGGACCGGGTCCGACCCGGGAGCCGGCGGCGACACCGGGTCCCCCGCGGCCGCGAGCGACCAGCGGGGCAGCGCCGGCGGCATCGTGGGCGGTTCCGCGGCCTTGGAGCCGCCGCCGAACGGCTTTTGAATCGCGGCGATGACCTGCTTGTGCCAGGGGAGGTTCGGCGCCGGCGGAGCGGCGGGCTCCGGCAGGGCCGTGGCCGCCGGCGGAGCCGCGGGCGCGGCGGCCAGCGACGGGTGCTGCGTCGACGGTGGCGAAGACGGCGGCGGCGCCTGCTGCGCGGGTGCATCGAGCCACGGGGTGTTCGCCGGCGCGACGAGGGTCCCCGCCGCAGGTTCGATCGTGGGCCGCGCGGCGACGTCGGTGGGTGGCGGTCCGGACGTCTCGGCCGGCCATGCGACCGGGGCCGCGGTGGGCGGGATCGTGGACGCCGTGTCGCGCGCGGGCGGGGCAGGCGTGGGGACCGCGGCCCCCTGCTCACCCGCCGGCGCCTGTGGCTGGCTCCGGGCGAAGGCGGAGAGATTCCGCACCTTCGCGGTCACTCGTGCCAGCGAGCCCCGCGCCGTCGTTCCGACCACGCCGGCAGGCTCCGTGGATGCCAGGGCCGGTGCGGCTCTGCCGGCGTCCGCGATCACCGGACTTGCATCCTGTTCCGCGGCGACGCGTTGGGCCGCGATGATCGCCGCCGTCACGAACGCCGCGGGGGAGTTCGGCGCGTCGAGGCGGGCCACCGGCGCCTCCTCCACAGACATCACGCAGGCCGAGGGCACGTGCGTGACACCCGCCGCACGGGCGAGATCAGGACGCTCGTGAATGCGGACGCGGACCGGTTCGAAGCACGTGGCGAGCACCGCTTCGGCCTCGGGACTGCCCAGGCAGGCCGCCTCGAACGCCGCCGTGTCGACGTCCATGTCGGCGACGAACAGGGCGAGCACCGGACGTTGGCTGATGCGGGCCGCCGCGTGGGCCGTGTCGAGGTCCGGATGCCATTCCACGTCGGCCCAGGCCGGGCCGGTGGCCAGCGCGGCTGCGATGAGCACGAGGCCGAACCCCGGCGTGTGAAGCGGACTGACGGCACGACGACGGACCACGGCGCGTGGGACGGAGAGCATGGCGACACCTGCGACTGGAACGCGGGGCCATCCGCGGCACCGGTGGCGGCCACGGACCCCCGGGTGGTATCGGTTCGAGCGGTTGCAGGAATCGCGTCGAAAACGCCGGTCGGGCGGCCCCGGACACGTGCCAGTCGCCGCAGTTTCGCCCGTCTGCCGGCCCGCTGCCGCATCGCGGCCCGGCCGGGTCGCCCCGGCTTGACATCCCGGATGCCCACCGGGATACTTCCACAGTCGTTTTTCACGACGCGTTCGCGGCCCCTCGCTGATGCCGCGGACGGCTTCGTCGCAGGTTCGCGTCTCGGGTGATCTCGAGGCGACTCGCGGCTGGAAGAAGCCTGGATGGTGGGATGGCCCCGGTGCCATCGGGCATCACCGCACCGGTGATGCAGCCACGATTCGGCCCGATGATCCGGCCCAGCGATCGCCGCGGTCCATCCCGTTGGCCCAGGGGTTCGCCCCGGCCGAAAGACCAGGGATCTTGCCGCCACGGGGGCGGACTACACGGCTCAGGTTGCCCGCCGGCACGGTGCTGCGGGACTTCATTTCCCAGGGGTTCGTGCATCCATGTCGAAGCGGAGGCGTTCGCGGGGGCGGCCGGGTGGCTACGGCGGTCCTGGCTCGTTCCAGCCCGGTGCCCAAGGGCAGTCGCCCGGATACCAGGGAGGCGGCTACGGCCGCCGGCGGCGGTTCCGCCGCGGTCCCGGGGGGCCGCCGCCGGCCGGCGCCGGCGCGGTCGACATGGAGGGTGAGGGCATGCGGCCGCAGGAGCTCGAGCCCGAGGTGGGCGAGAACGGCGAGCCGATCCCGCTCGAGGCCGGCAACGGCGTCCTCGAGATGCATCCGAACGGCTACGGATTTCTCCGCAGCCCCGAGAACAACTACAACCGCGAACGGACCGATCCCTTCGTGCCCGCCACGATGATCGAGCGGTTCCGGCTGCGGGAGGGCGTGTACGTCAAGGCGCTCGTGCAGCCGGGACGCCGGCAGCAGGGCCCGCGGGTCCGCGAGATCTCCGAGGTCGAGAGCATGGCCCCGGACGACTGGGCCAACGTCAAGCCGTTCGACCAGCGCACGCCGATCAATCCCGAGTCGTGGCTGCGGCTGGAGACCGGCCAGCAGCCGCTCACGACCAGGGTCATGGACCTGCTCACGCCGCTGGGCAAGGGGCAGCGGGCGCTGATCGTGGCGCCGCCGCGGACCGGCAAGACGGTGCTCCTGCAGCAGGTGTCGCAGGCGATCTCCGCGAACCATCCCGAGCTGTCGCTCGTGATGCTGCTCGTCGACGAGCGGCCCGAGGAGGTCACCGACATGCGCCGCAGCGTGCAGGGCGAGGTGCTCGCCAGCAGCCTCGACTGCGACGTGGAGAGCCACGTGCGGCTCTCGCAGCTCGTGATCGAGCGCTGCAAGCGGATGACCGAGGCCGGCAAGGACGTGTTCCTGCTCATGGACTCGATCACCCGCATGGCCCGGGCCTTCAACAAGTGGGTCGGCAACACGGGCCGCACCATGTCGGGCGGCGTCGACATCAAGGCGCTCGACATCCCCAAGAAGCTGTTCGCCACGGCCCGCGTGTTCGAGGAGGGGGGGTCGCTGACGATCGTGGCCACGGCCCTCATCGACACCGGCAGCCGCATGGACGAGCTGATCTTCCAGGAGTTCAAGGGCACCGGAAACATGGAGCTGGTGCTGGACCGCAAGCTGGCCGACCGCCGCGTCTGGCCCGCGATCGACATCTCGCAGTCGGGCACCCGGCGCGAGGAGAAGCTGCTCGACCCCAACACGCTCCACGCCTGCAACATGCTGCGGCGGACGCTGTCGAGCATGCATCACGTCGACGCGATGGAGCAGCTCGTGAAGCAGCTGGCGAAGTTCAAGAGCAACCGCGAGTTCATCTCGCTGATCGCCAGCTCGCGCGACGACTGAGTGACGGCTGGGTCAGGACGCGGCCGGCCGCTCGCCGAGCCGCCGCAGCCAGTAGGCGTACTGCGGGTCGCCGCAGCGGAAGGAAAACACCGCGTCGGGCAGCCGCGTGCGCTCCGGGCCCTCCGACTTCACGCGGACCACGATGGCGCCGTCGCGACGCTGCTCGATGGCGATGCGCTCGGGCGGAAACGGCGACTGGTCCCGGTCGGCGGACATGGCCATGCGCTGCGTGGGCGGGAGAACCCGCTCGCGGCCGATGGGCCGCGGTCGGAGTCCGGTGCCCTGCATTATGAAATCGATCCCGCGACCGTGCCAGCGGGGGGTCGGGCCGCGATTTTTCGCCGCGGCGACGGACGGGGCCGCGTATACTTCGCCCGACCGTCCGCCCGCTCCGGGGAGCTCCACGCATGACGCCCTACGCGTCCCTGGCCGATGATTTCTACGTCAACGTCACGCTGGCCACGGAGATGGAACTCCCGGCCCAGCGGGAGACGATCCTCCAGTATTTCGAGCGCATCCAGCGGCACTATCCCGCGATGCGGAAGTTCTACTGCCGCGACAAGCGGGACTACGTGCTCGAGGAGGACAAGGACCAGGGCCGCTACCGGTGGGCCGCCGTGGAGGCCAAGCGGCTCTGCTCGGGCCAGCTCAATCCGGCCACGGTCGAGGCCGCGCTCGACCAGCACCGGCTCGTGCTCGACCTGGCGCCGGCGTACCTCTCCGTGAGCCCGCTCGACTGCGAGGCCCTCGACGTGCTGTTCGGCTTCGACTTCGCCTACCGGGGCAACCACAACGGCGTGCTCGCCGAGGCGCTCGGCGTGGGCCAGGCCTTCGAGCGGGTCGGCGAGCTGCCGGGCGGCCGGGTGATCAACTTCGAGCCCTCGCTGACGATGTCGCTCGACGAGGACTGCCGCGTGCAGGTGCGGGTGAGCACGGAGACGCGGACCAACGCCTTCCAGGTGCGCACGGGCGACTACGCCGACGAGCAGTTGAGCGTCTACGTGACGGCCCGCCAGTACGGCAGCCTCGACGCCGACGCGACCTACTGCGAGACGGTCGACCGCCTGGCCCGGACGGCCCGCGACGTGCTCGACTCGTGCGTGGTGGAGCAGATCCTCAAGCCGCTGGCCCGCACGATCGCCATGAAGTAGCCCGATCACGGAGCCGGGCGGCCCCAGCGGGCCTGTCGGAACCGTGTCGGCGGCGGGGTCAGCGCTGGCGGTCGCCGCGGCCGCGGCTGCGGGCGTCGAGGTTGCCGGCGATCACGATCCCGATCGCCTCGACCCAGCTGGGCACCTCGCGCACGCTGTCGAGTCCGCTCTCGGCCAGCACGTCGTCCTCGCCGGTGCGCGGGACGCGGCGCCGCGACTCGCGGTCCACGTCCTCCACGCCGAGGAACTCGAGCCCCTCGTCGTCCTCGTCGAACGTGCCCGACACGGGCGCGAAGTCGGCCCGTCGCACCCGCGACGACCGGGCCGGCCCGGACCGCTCGCCGTCGCCGCGGCGCGTCCGCCGACCCCGTCCCGACTCGCCGCCCGCCGCCCGGCCCTCGCCGCTGCGGCGTCGCCGCCGGCGGCCGCGCGAGCCGGCGCTGCCGGACCGCTCGCCGTCGCTGCGGCGCTCGCCCGACTCGTCGCGTGACCGTTCCCGGGTCTCCTCCGGCCGCGCCGGGGGCCGCATGCCGTAGCCCGATGGCAGCGGCTCGTCGTCGAGGTCCGCCGCCCGGGGGGCGCCGCCCTCGCGATCGTGGTCCGTCACGCGCTCCGCGCCGCCCTCGCGAGCGCCGCGCGAGCGGCCGCGTCCGCCGCGCCGTCCCCGCCGGCGTCGGCGCGGACGATCCTCGTCGCGCTCGTCCGCGGAGGGCTCCCGCCGCGACCCGTCGGCGGGGGCTTCGTCTCCGTCGCGGGCGATCGGCCGTGGCTCGTCCCAGGCGTTGTCGGCCCGCTCCGTCGTGCGCGGCGGCGCGTCGTGGTCGCGATCCCGGTCGTGTGCCGCAGCGGGCGCACCCTCGCCCGCGTCTCGCGGCGGCCCGCCGCGTTCCCGGTCGCGGCGTCCGCCGCGGCGGCCGCGCCGCCGCCGACCGCGGCGCTCGCCGTCGTGGTCGCGCGGACCGTCCGCGTCGCCCGCGTCACGGTCGCGACCCTCGCCGCGGCGATCGCGGGCGTCTGCGGAGCCGTCGATCGCGTCGCGGGTCTCCCGCGGCTCGTCGAACGCGGGCGGCCGCCTGCGCTCCTCGCGGCGGAACTCGTCGCCGGCGAAATCGTCGCGCGGCGGCCGCGGCTCGCTCGGCCGGGGCGGCTCGGCAGCCCGGCGCGGGGGCGGCGCGGGACGCGGCGGCGGCTCGCCGGCGGCCGGCTCGATGCCGAGGTCGGAGGCGAGGGCGTCCCAGCTGGCCGGCGGAGCCGCCGGTGCCTTGGGCTTGGGCCGCTCGGCGGCCGGCCTCGGGACGGGCCGTGGCGGCGGCGCGGGAGGCTGCGGCTGCGGCTCCCCGCCGGGGCCCACCCCCAGCGATTCGGCGAGCGAGGACCAGGGGTCCGGTTGGTCGGGAGCGTGCATGGGTATCCCGCAGTCGGCGAATGGGCGGGGCGGCCGACGCCGCTCGACCCGCGAGCCGTCGAGGATACCCGAAACCAGCCCGAACCGTCAGGCCGTCGGGACCGCGTGCGGGCTCACGGGCCCGCGCTGCCGATCCGCCGGATCATGGTGCCGTTGTCGGCCACGTCGAACAGCGGCCGGTAGGGGCTCGCCAGGCTCCGGCGCGACCGCCCGCCCGGATAGAAGATCATGTTGACGCCCACGTTCCACGCCGCCGGCGAGAAGGTGTTCGTCGTGCCCTGGCCGTCGACCGCGAACGTCTGCGAGTCGGAGGGAATCAGGTAGGTGAAGTAGCCCTCGAGCCCCCAGTTGCGGGACAGCGGCGCCCGCACGATCGAGCCAATGATGCCGTCGCCGTAGCTGGTGGCGCCGCCCCACACCTTCCACTCGTTGGCGTCGCCGAACTGGAGGCGGTAGAAGGCCGTGTAGAGGTCGAGCGTGCTGGCCACGCCCGGCTTCTTCGTGATCGGTCCAAAGATGCTGTTCTGGTCGCCGATGTTCGACGTGCCCCAGTAGCCGATCTCGTGGTAGCCCCATACGTAGCTCACCTCGTAGCGGAGTTGGGCCACGTCGATGTCGTCGAGCCAGTTGTCGTGGAGGTAGTCGTAGACCGCTCCGCCCTGGAGTCCGCGGCCCTCGAAGGCCCGCGTGAAGAAGCCGGTGGTCACGAACACCTGGTCGCGGCCGTTCGTCTGCAGCCTGCCGCCCGGCGTCGCCAGGGTCGAGCCCTGGAAGTTCGTCTGGGTGCCGCGCACGCCCACCTGCCAGCCCACGCCGAAGGCGTTCCAGAAGGGCACGCCCTGGTTCAGGTATTCGTTGAAGCCGAAGTTCCCCTTGAACCCGAGGTCGGACTGGTTCGTGAAGCCCATCACGCCGGCCGAGGCCGTGAAGTCGCGGTACCACCGCCAGCCGTAATAGGGCCGGCCGAATCGCCGCAGCCACGCGCAGATCCGGCCCGAGTGGTGGCACAGCGGGTCGTCCTCCTCGCACGCGTATGGATCGTCGTAGAACGACTCCACGTGGAGGTGCGTGGGATACGCGCCGAGCATGAGGCCGTCGGGCCCGCCCATGAGCGGCGCGCCCTCCGGCCCGCCGAACTCGACGTCGCCCGGCATGGTCTCGATGATCTCGCGGGACTCGGCCTGGGGAGCCGGCGTGGCCACCGTCTCCGGCGGGGAGGCCTCGACGGGCGTGGGCTGCTTCATCACGGAGGGCAGGGCGTCGATGCTCGTGGCCAGCCGCTCCGGGCGCCGGCCGTCGAACCGGGGCGCGAGCCCGCCGCCGAGCCGCTCGACCCGCCCGCGGGCGGCCGGTCCGCCGATCCTTTCCGGGCTCTCGTCGGCCAGGATCGGCCGGGTCGCGCCGCGGGTCGGGGTGCGGAAGATGTCGATGCCGAAGACGGTGTCGGGAGACGCGGGCGCGAAGGTCGGCCGGCGGGCCGGCATGGATGCTGCGGACGTGGGCCGCGCGGGTGCGGCCGCCGCCGGGGCCGGCTCCTGCCGCGGCGACCCGAGCGCGGGCACGCCATCGGGCAGCTGCACCGTCGCGGCGGCCGCGGGCACGCTCTGGAGCCGGGGCGGGGCGACAGTGGTCTGCGGTTCCGCGCCGGCCGGCGCATCGGCCGGCGTCGCGGCCGCGCGATGGGGCGTCCACTTGAGCGCGGGCTGGCCGTCTGTGGGCGTCGCCGCGGCGCCGGGCAGTGCCACGCCGAGCGTGGTCACCAGCGCCAGGAGCATCTCGAACCGCCGCGAGTCAGTCGGGATCTTCATGCCTCGTCCTCCGCGACCACCCTGGACCGTGGCCGCTCGGCGCGGCACGGGTTGGTCGATCGGAAGAGTCATCGGCACCGGCACGCCCGGAACTTCCGCCAAAATCGGCGTGATCGGAAGATGTTCCCCCAGTTGCCCAGCTTCACGCCGTGAGCTGCGTTCCAGTGCGGCAGCTGCGCCGGGGCTGCCCGTGCCATCGAGCCGGCGTAGGTGACCAGCGCAGCCCGGAGGGCGAAGCGCAGTCACCTCCGAGAGAGCGGAGGGCACGGATGCCCGGAGCGAACGTCCGTGCGAGATGGCACGGGCAGCCCCTCGTGTCGGGCGGCTCGCCGCAAACCCCGCAGCCTTTCTGGGTTCTTTATCCCAGCGCCTGCGCCAGGTCGGCGACGAGGTCGGCGGCGTCCTCGATGCCGCAGGCCATGCGGATCATGTTGTCGGGGATCCGGAAGGCGGCCCGCTCGGCCGGCGTGTAGTTCCAGTAGCTCATCACGAGCGGCTGCTCGATGAGCGACTCCACGCCCCCCAGGCTCGGCCCGATCCGCGGGATGCGCACGGCGTCCACCACCGCGGCGGACTCCCGCCAGTCGGCCGGGCCGCCGTCGGCCGCCTGGATGAAGAAGGTCACGAGCCCGCCGCAGCCGCGGAGCGACCGGGCCGCCACGGCGTGGAAGGGGTGGCTCTCCAGGCCCGGGTAGAGGACCCGTTCCACCCGTGGATGCGCCTCGAGATAGCGGGCGACCGCCAGGCCGTTGGCGTTGTGCCGCTCCATGCGGAGCGCGAGGGTCTTGAGGCCGCGCTCGAGCAGGTAGGCGTTGTGCGGCGCGCTCACGCCCCCCATGATCCCGCGGAGCTTCCGCACCGGCTCCAGCGTCTCGGTCGTGCCCATGACCACGCCGGCGAGCAGGTCGTTGTGGCCGCCGAGATACTTCGTGCAGGAGTGGAGCACGAAGTCCACGCCGCACTCCAGCGGTCGCTGGTTGTAGGGAGTGCAGAGCGTGGCGTCGATGAGCGAGAGCACGCCGTGCCGCCGGCCGATCTCCGCGAAGCGGGCCACGTCGACCACGCTGAGATGCGGGTTGGTGGGGGACTCGCTGACGATGAACTTCGTCCGCGGCGTGATCGCCGCCTCCATCGCCGCGTAGTCGCACGTGGGCACCTCGCGGAAGCCCACGCCGAAGCGGGTCAGGTGCTTGCGGCAGAACTCACGGCTGCGGTGGTAGCACTCGTCGAAGAACACGATCTCGTCGCCCGCGTTCACGTGGGCCATGAGCAGGCCCACGAGCGCGGCCATGCCGCTGGAGAAGAGCACCGCCTCCTCGGCTCCCTCGAGCGCCGCCAGCTTCCGCTCCACGACCTTCTCGCCGGGATTGCCGTAGCGGCCGTACTCCTCGCGGGGCTGCGCCTGCTCGATGAAGTCGACGATCGCCTGGGTGTCGGCGAAGGTGTAGGTCGAGGCCGCGAAGATCGGGTCGGTGATCGAAAAGCCCGGCTTGACGCGGTCCTCGCCGGCGTGGACCGCGGTCGTCGACGGGCCGGGAGGCGCGGCCGCCGGGGTGCGGGCAGCGGGAGCGGGCGGCGTGGCGTCGGTGCGGGGCATGCCCGATTCCTGTCGAACGGACGGGGCTCTGTCGTGCGAGCGAGTCTAGTCCGCTCACCGGAGCCTCACAAGGAAGGGCGGCGGCGCGGCGCGGCCTGCGACCTTCGACCACGACGTCGCTCGACCGCTACACTCCGGTCCTCGTACCGCGGCAGGAAAACCGTGTCATGCGCAGGACATCGCCGGCCGAAGGACGGCCGCACCTCTTCCCGTCGTTGTGGCCGCCGCGGCGGGTGCTCGTGACGCTGGCGTCGCTGGCGACGGCGATCGTGCTCGTGCGGGCCGGCTGGCTCGAGACGGTGGTCGGCGCGGTCGTCGACCAGGCCGTCCGCAACATCATCACGCTGATCCTCGGCTTCGCGGGCCTGATGTCGCTGCTGGTCTGGTTCGTGTGGCAGAGCGGCCACTCGCGGAGCGCCAAGCGGGCGGTCGTGTGGGGCGCGGCGGCGGCGGTGGCGCTGGCGTGCGGTCTGTTGCGCATCGAGCGGGTGTCGGGTGACCTGGTGCCCGACGTGGTGTGGCGCGGGCGGCCGGCCCGCGACCCGCTCCTGCCGCGGGCGGCGGCCGGCCGCGAGGCGGCGGAGGTGGCCCCGTGGTCCGCCACGCCCCAGGACTTCCCGCGGTTTCTCGGGCCCGGGGGGGCATGCGGGATCGACACCGTGTCGCTCGATCCCGACTGGGCCGCGCGGCCGCCGCGGCTC
>JBJTIV010000450.1:0-4094 GCA_046095145.1 Planctomycetaceae bacterium | reverse complement strand
GGGCAGCTGGTCGGCCGCCGCTGGTGCGGCGCGCGGGGCTTCGCCTGGTGCGGCGCCGTCGACGTGCCGCTCGCCGCGCTGGCGGCCCGGGTGCGCGTGCCGCTCGAGCGACTGGGCGACATGCTGGCCGACGAGTTCGGCCTCGTGGGTCTCGTCGGTGCCGATGCGATCGTCGACGCGGCCGACGCGATCCACGTCGTGGAGATCAATCCGCGGCCCACGGCCTCCATGGAGCTCGTGGAGCGGGCGACGGGGGAGTCGATGGTCGCCGCCCATCTGGCGGCCTGCGGCGTCGCCCCGCCCCCGACGCCGGCCGCGGTCGGGCCGCAGTCCCGCGCCGGGTGGTGGGCGAAGGCCGTCGTGTTCGCCGCGCGGGCGGTCGTGGTGGACGACTCGCTCGCGGCGGCGCTCGCCGATCATGCGGCGCGCTGGTCCGATACCGATCGTGGCTGGCCGGCGCGCGCCGACCTGCCCGGCGCCGGCTCCTCGATCGCCGCGGGCCGGCCCGTGCTGACGGCGTTCGCCGTCGGCCGCGACGCCGCCGCGGCCCTCCGCACGCTCCACGGCCGCGTGACGGCCGTGCGGCGGATCCTCCGCGCCGGCCTCAGCCCGCCAGGCGGCGCGGCATGACCGCCTCGCCCGCCTCGAGGCAGTATTCCATGAGGTAGGCGTCTTCGGAGCTGTCCTGGTAGAAGTCCTTGAGCACCGAGATCGCCCGGAACCCGAACCTCCGGAAGAACAACTGCGCGGACAGGTTCGTCTCGCGGACCTCCAGCACGATCCGCGTGCGCCGCTCGGGCGCGAGCTTGGCAGCGAGCTTGCGCACCATCTGCGAGCCGATGCCGAGCCGCCGGTGCGACCGCACCACCGCGAAGTTGAGCATGTGGAGCCGCGAGCGGTGCAGTTCGTAGATCATGAAGCCGACGACCGAGTCGGCCAGCTCGGCCACCATGCCGATGCAGTTCCGCTGCCGTAGGCAGCGGCTGAATTCATCCTCCGACCAGGGGAACTCGAAGGCCTCCTTCTCGATGCAGAGCACCTCGAGCATGTCGCGACGGATCATCCAGCGCACGTGGATGCCGGCCAGTCCGGTGTGCAGGGTAGTCACGTTCCGCTCTCCGACAGGGGCGTGCAGATCGGCCACCGCCGCGGCTGGAGAACCGTCCGCGACGGGGCGGGACCGTAGCAGGCCCGCGCGGGCCGTCCAAGCCTGCTTCGGCCGCGGCGCGGCGGCGCTACGGCCGCAAAACACCCTTGACCCCCGTTTCGACCAGGCCTACCGTCCCGCCCCCTCCACGACCATCGGAGCGGGCCGTCCGGCCCGGCTCCGCGCCCCGGCCCGGGAGCAGCGGCTGTCATGCGCGTCCAGCGTCACCGTCGTCCGTCGCCGCGCGCCGCCCTCGGCCCGCACGCGGTCGCGGGCCCCGTCGCGCTCCTCGGCCTGCTCGTGCTCGCGGGCTGCGCCGGCTCGGCCATCCGCAGTCAGAGTCCCGAGATCGAGGCGCTCTCCAAGCTCGAGGCCGGCACGAAGCTGGTGGGGGATTACGCCGTGGCCACCGGCCTGGGCGCGAAGCGCATCGAGCGCGCAGCCCTGATCACCGGCCTGGCCGGCACCGGCAGCGATCCGCCGCCCGGGCCGCAGCGGCAGACGCTCCTGGCCGACATGCAGTCGCGCGGCGTGGTCGACCCGAACCGGCTGCTGGCCTCGCAGGCCACCTCGCTGGCCTGGGTGCACGGCTACCTCCCGGCCGGCGTGCGGAAGGGGGACCGGTTCGACGTGTTCGTCGAGGTGCCGCCCGACAACGACACCACGAGCATCGGCGGCGGCTGGCTGATGGAGACCCGGCTCGCCGAGATGGCGCTCATCGGCAACGTGATCCGCGACGGCCACGAACTCGGCGTGGCGGCCGGGCCCCTGCTCGTCGACCCGGTCACCGACGGCACCCGCGACTCGAAGTCGAAGCTCCGGGCCCGCGTGCCGGGCGGCGGCGTGGCGCTCGTCGACCGCGAGGTCGGCCTGGCCCTGCAGCCGGAGCACCGCTCGTTCGCGATGTCGAAGCGGATCGGCGACTGGATCAACCGGCGGTTCCACGCGGTGATCCGCGGCTCGAAGCGCGGCGTGGCCACGCCCAAGACCGACCGCTACGTGGCGCTCGATGTGCCGGCCGTCTACCGCCACAACCTGCCGCGGTTCATGCGGGTGGTGCAGTGCGTGGCCGTGATCGAGCCGCCCGAGGGCCGCCACTCGCGGCTGCAGCTGCTCTCCCGCCAGCTCTCCGACCCCGTCACGGCGCCCACCGCCGCCCTGCGGCTCGAGGCGATCGGCAAGGAGGCCGTGCCCGTGCTCCGGCAGGCGCTCGACTCCAAGGACGCGACGATCCGCTTCGCGGCCGCCGAGGCCCTCGCGTACCTCGGCGAGTCGGTCGCCGCCCCCAAGCTCGCCGAGGCGGCCGCCACCCTGCGGAGCGCGCGGCCCGCCGCCCTCGCCGCACTCGGCGTGCTCGACGACGCCCACGGCATCGACGCGCTGCGCTCCCTGCTGGCCAGCCAGAGCGCGGAAACCCGCTACGGCGCCTTCCGCGCCCTGTGGCGAATCGATCCCGACGCGCCGCTGATCCGCGGCGAGCGTCTCGGCGAGGCCTGCACCGTGCACGTGCTCGACGTGAAGGGCCCGCCGCTGGTGCACGTCACCCGCTCGCACCGGCCGGAGGTCGTGTTCTTCGGCGCCGACCATCCGCTGGCCGACGGCCTGCGGGCCGAGGCCGGCCCCTCCATCGTCGTGGTGGTCGACGGCGCCGCGGCGCGGATCAGCCGGTTCACGGCGGGCGAGCCCGACCAGGTCGTCGACGCCCCCGCCACGGCCGACGAGGGCGTCCGAGCCATCGTCGAGGCCGGCGGCACCTACCCGGACGTCGTCCAGTTCCTGCAGCAGGCCAGCGCGCGGCAGGCGCTCGGCAGCCGCCTCGCCTGCGACGCGCTGCCGAGCGAATGGGACGGCCGCGGCGACATCCACGAGGAGGCGTCCAGGCGCGACCGCGACATCTCCACCGACGACGCGGAAGACACGACCGCGTCCGCCCGGGATGCCGCCGGCGCGGACGGCTCGTCATGACCAGGCTCAAGGCCCTGGAACTCTACGGCTTCAAGAGCTTCGCCGACCGCACCCGCTTCGAGTTTCCCGACGGGGTCACGGTCGTCGTCGGCCCCAACGGGTCGGGCAAGTCGAACGTCGTCGACGCCATCAAGTGGGTGCTCGGCGAGCAGTCGGTCCGCAGCCTGCGCGGCAAGGAGATGAGCGACGTCATCTTCGCCGGGTCGAGCGGCCGCAAGCCGCTCAACTACGCCGAGGTGTCGCTCGTCTTCGACAACGCGGCCGGCGAGCTCCCCGTGGAGTCGCCCGAGGTGCAGATCATGCGCCGCGTGCAGCGCGACGGCGAGAGCGAGTATCTCGTGAACGGCGAGATGTCGCGGCTCCGCGACATCCGCGAGCTGTTCTCCGGCACCGGTGCCGCCACGCAGGCCTACAGCGTGATCGAGCAGGGCCGGGTCGACGCGCTGCTCGTGGCCTCCGGCCGCGACCGCCGCGCGGTCTTCGAGGAGGCCGCCGGCATCACGCGGTTCCGCAGCCGCCGCACCGAGGCCCTGCGCCGGCTCGAGCGCGCGGAGCTCAACCGGCAACGGCTGGCCGACATCGTCGGGGAGGTGTCGAGCCGGCTCGACAAGGTCCGTCACCAGGCGGCCCGTGCACGCCGCTGGCGGCAGATGACCGACCGGCTGCGGACGCTGCGGGTGGCCGCGGCCCGCACCGCCGAGGTGGAGGCCCGCGCGGCCACGGCCGCCGCCGACGCGACCGCCGCCGCCACCGCCGCCGAGGCCGGCCAGCCGCGGCTCGCCGCAGCCCGCGCCGCGGCAGCCGCGGACACCCAGCGCGCCGCCGCCGCCGCCACGCTCGCGCTGCAGCGCGGCCGGCGTGCCGCCGTCGCGCGCGACGTCGACCGCGCCGCGGCCGCAGCCCGCGCCGCGGGCGACGCCCGGCGCAAGGCGGCCGCCGCCGTCGCCGCCGCCGAGCACGACACCGCGGCATGGCGGTCACC
>JBJTIV010000449.1:0-3839 GCA_046095145.1 Planctomycetaceae bacterium | reverse complement strand
GGGGGGCCGGGGCTCCGGGGGCCCGGGCGCGGGGTGCGCCGGGGGCCGGGGGGGGTGGGCGGGCGGGGCCCCGGGCGCCGCCCGCGGGGTGGGGGTGGGGCGCCGGGCCGCCGAGTCCGGCGTTGACGAGGTGCGGGTGGTGCGGGCGGCGGCAGACGCCGCCGGGGCGGACGCCGCCGAACACCTCGACGTCGCCGCCGCGCTCGCCACGCCGCTGCCGTACGCCGTCATGGCCGCCATCCTGGGATCGGGCCCCGCCGCGACGCTGCCCGTCGGGCCCTCCGCCACCGTGGCTGGCCGGGTCACCGCCTCGCGCGCGGCCGGCCGCTGGGCCGGCACGGCGCGAGGCCGGGTCGAGGGAGTCGATCTCGCGGCCTGCACGGCGGCCCTGCCGGCCGGCGCCACCGGCACGATGGACGTCGCCGTACGCTCCATCGAGTGGCGCGACGGCCGGTTGGCCGCGGCCGACGTCGGCTGCACGGCGGCGGCGGGCCGCGTCGACCGCCGCCTGCTCGACGCCCTGGTCGCCGCGATCGGCTGTCGGGCGGGAGCGGCCTACGTCGGCGCGGGCGACCGCGAGTCGACCTTCGACGCCCTCGGATGCACCCTGCGGATCAGCGGCCGCGGGGTCGAACTCACGGGTGATGAGCGCTGGGGCGGCTCGATCGCGGTCGCCGCCGGCCGGCCGCTCCTGGATCCGCCGCACGGCGTCGTGCCGGTCGAGCGACTGGCATGGCTGCTCGCGCCGCCCGGTGCGGTCTACGTGCCCTCGTCGGGCGCCGGCACCTGGCTGATGTCGATCCTGCCTTCGGCCGGGGGGGCCGTGGAACGCACGTCGCAGGCCGGGGGTGACGATACACCCGGGGGGTTTTGACGCGTTTTTGACATGGGGGCGACGCGAAAACACCCGGGTCGCGCTGGCAGCCGGACCGCAATCGGTCACAGTATGCCGGTGCCGGGCGATTCCCCGGTCCCTACGCCGCAGGACCTACGCGACATGACCCCAGCCGAATCACTCGTCGCCCCGCCGCTGACCGATCGGGACGCGGCCGCCGTGGAGCCCGTCCGCGGCTCGACGCCGGAGCCGCGGCGCGAGGGCCGGCGCGAGCACTGGGCCGACCTCGACTGGCCGGTCGTGATCTGGATCGGCGGCGTGCATCTGGCGGCGCTGGCGGCCCCGTTCTTCTTCACCTGGTCGGGGCTGGCGATCTGCCTGGCGCTGTACTGGGTCACCGGCGGCCTCGGCGTGTGCCTCGGCTACCACCGGCTGCTGACCCACGGCAGCTTCAAGACCTACGCCCCGGTCCGCTTCTTCTTCGAACTCCTGGGCGGCATATCGGGCGAGGGCTCGGCGCTCGATTGGGTGGCCAACCACCGCAAGCACCACGCCTTCAGCGACCACGACGGCGACCCGCACACGCCCCGCCAGGGCGGCCTGTGGGCCCACATGCTCTGGCTCTTCCCGGCGCACACGCCCGAGGAACTGGCGGCCCATCGCAGGCGCTGGGCGCCCGACCTCGCCAAGGACCCCGCCGTGGAGTTCCTGCACCGCACCTTCCTGCTCTGGCATTTCGTCGTGGGCGCCGCGCTGTTGGCGTCGGGCTGGCTGCTCTACGACCGCTTCACCGGCGTGTCGTGGCTGATCTGGGGGCTGGCGGTGCGGATGGTGATCGTGTTCCACGTCACCTGGTTCGTGAACTCCGCGACCCACATGTGGGGCTATCGCAACTACGAGACCGACGACGACTCGACGAACCTGTGGTGGGTGGGCCTGCTGGCCTTCGGCGAGGGCTGGCACAACAACCACCACGCCCATCAGCGGATGGCGGCCCACGGCCACAAGTGGTGGGAGTTCGATCCCACGTACTGGGTCATCGTCGCGCTCGAGCGGCTGGGCCTGGCCTGGGATGTGGTGCACACGCCCGAGGGCACGGGCCGCTCGCGCGGCCGCGGGAAAGCCTGACGGGTTGCAAAGCCGGGGTGTGCCGCTAGAATCCTGCGGTAGAAACCTCGTTTCAACAATCGACGCCGCCCGCGTTAGGGTGGCCATCCGGCTGATGACGCTCACGACAGAAAAGAAGAAGGAGTTGATCGGTGCACACCGGCGGGGAACCGCCGACACCGGTTCCGCCGAGATCCAGATCGCCCTCCTGACGGGACGGATCACGGACCTGACGGGCCATTTCAAGAAGCACTCGAAAGACTTCGCCAGCCGCCGCGGCCTGCTCAAGATGGTGAGCCGCCGTCGCCGGCTTCTGGACTACCTCAAGCGCGTCGCGCCGCAGCGGTATCTCGACATCATCAGGAAACTCGAGATCCGCAAGTAGGGAACCCCGGCCACGGGCGTGGCCGTCCCGCTGCGGTCCATGACCGCGGATGGCGTCGGTTGGTGCAGGCCTCCCCACGGTGGGCGCAGGCCGCACGGAAGAGGTTTCGGCGGGACGTCCGCGTCCCGTGACCGTCCCTCGCCCGGTTCCGCCTCCGGCACGTCGCCGCGGTGGGCCGCGCCGAACAAGGAAATTGAATCATGAAACATCGCGTCGAACGCACGATCGGCGAGCACACGCTGGCGATCGAGACCGGAGTCCTGGCCAAGCAGGCCGCGGGCAGCGTGCTCGTGAGCTACGGCGACACGGTGGTGCTCGTGGCCACGGCCACCGGCGCCCCGCGGCCCGGCATCGACTTCTTTCCCCTCACCTGCGACTACCGCGAGCGGGTCGCGGCGGCCGGCAAGTTTCCCGGCGGCTTCCTCAAGCGCGAGGGCCGCCCCACGCTCAAGGAGACGCTCACCAGCCGGCTCATGGACCGGCCGATCCGGCCGCTCTTCCCGGAGGGCTTCTTCGACGAGGTCCAGGTGCAGGCCAACGTGCTGGCGGCCGACCGCCAGAACGATCCCGACATCCTGGCCATGATCGGCGCCTCGGCCGCGCTGAGCGTCTCGCCGCTGCCCAGCGGGCCGCGGAAGGGCAGCGTGCGGCTGGCCGAGATCGACGGCCGGTTCGTGCCCTTCCCCACGCAGGACCAGCTCGAGGAGAGCGACCTCGACCTGATCGTCTCCGGCAGTCCCTCGGCCGTCCTCATGATCGAGGGCTTCGCCCGGGAGATGCCGGAGGACCGCATGCTCCAGGCGCTCGCCGAGGCCCACCGCATCATCCGCACGATCTGCGAGATGCAGGAGGAGCTCGTCCGCGTGGCCGGGAAGCCCAAGAAGGAGTACGTGCTCGCCGACTATTCGCAGCTCCGCGCCACGCTCACGAGCGGCTACCTCGCCGAGCTCAGGGCCGCCAAGGCGATCGCCGGCAAGCACGACCGCGGCCAGGCCGTGAAGGCGCTCCGCGAGAAGGCCAAGGCCCAGGTCGTGCCGACGGAGCCGGCCTTCGGCTTCAAGCCGGGCGCGGCGGGTGGGATCAGCGACGCCGATTTCGCCCACGTCTGGCACGCGCTCGAGGAGCAGGCCGTCCGCGAGAACATCCTCGACGGCCGCCGGCCCGACGGCCGCGACTACACGTCGCTGCGGCCCCTGCACTGCGAGGTGGACCTCCTGCCCCGCGTGCACGGCTCGGCGCTCTTCCAGCGCGGCGAGACGCAGGCCCTGATCACCATCACGCTCGGCACCGGCCGCGACGAGCAGCGGGTGGACGGCCTGATCGACGAGTACTCGAAGAAGTTCATGCTCGACTACTACTTCCCCTCCTACTCGGTGGGCGAGGTGCGGCCGATCCGCGGCCCGGGCCGCCGCGAGATGGGCCACGGGGCCCTCGCCGAGCGGAGCGTGAAGCCGGTGCTGCCGGACCCGGACGTGTTTCCCTACACGATCCGCGTGATCTCCGACATCCTCG
>JBJTIV010000448.1:0-4106 GCA_046095145.1 Planctomycetaceae bacterium | reverse complement strand
TGACGGGCAACTGACACCCGCCGCCGGATGCCGCCGTGAAATCGGAACCACTTGCCATGGAAACGCTCCTCTCGTTCATCCCCTTCCTCGCCCAGACCGCGGCGCCGGCGATTCCGGCGACGGAGTGGTGGCGCGAGACCTGGTTCAGTTGGCTGCTGACGGTGGCCACCGTCGTGGTGCCGACGTTCATCGCCTGGCTGCTCGCCAAACAGTTCCGGGTCGGCGACCTGTGGGCCCGGTTGGCGGCGGTGCTCGTAGCCACCGCGGCCGGGGCGGTGGTGGTCGCGCTCGGCTGGCCACCCCGGCTGGGCATCGATCTCAAGGGTGGAGTGATCCTCGTCTACGAGGTCGATCGCTCGAAGCAGGTCGCGGGCCGCGTCGACGAGTGCGTCGGCCGTGTCCAGCAGTTGGTCGCGCGTCGTGAGGGGGCGGGCGTCTCGCGCACCGCCGACGGCCGCATCGCCGTACGTCCCGGCACCGCCGATGCCGCCAGCCGGCAGGCGCTGGTCGACGACATCAGCGCACTCGATCTCGCCGACACGACCCTCGTGCCGCTGCCGGCCCGAAGTGCCGGTGACGAACTGGTGTTCGAGGTCCGCGGCCGCACCGATCCGGTCGACATGGACAAGCTCGTGGCGGCGGTGAGCCGTCGCGTCAAGCCGGGCGGGCCGAAGGAGGTGACCGTCCGGCGATTCGGGCTCGATCAGATCGAAGTGATCGTGCCCGAGGTCGACCAAGCGGAGGTCGATCTCATCAAGCGGATCGTGTCGAGTGCCGGTGTGCTCGAGTTCCGCATCACCGCCAATCCCGACGATCCCCGGCACGGCCGCATCATCGAACTGTCGCGCACGCCCGGCACCACCGTCCTCGAGGGCACCAACCAGCTCGGTCGCTGGATCCGCCTCGACACGGCGCAACTCGAACCCCAGGGGCTCGTCACCCGTCCGGGGACCGACGGGACCACCGAAGTGCTGGTGATCCTCGACCGCTTCAACGTCAACGGCGGCTACCTGGTGCGGGCGATGTCGAGTCTCGACCAGAGCCTGCAACCGTGCGTCAACTTCGCCTTCAACCCCGCCGGATCGACGCTGTTCGGCGCGCTTACCGGCAACAACCTCCCCGACCCCGCCAATCGCCTCGAGAGCCGACTGGGGATCGTGCTCGACGACGTGCTTCTCTCGGCACCGCGGATCCGCGAGGCGATCAGCGGCAACGGGCAGATCACCGGGGACTTCAAGAAGGCCGACCTCGACTTTCTCGTCGGTGTGCTCAACGCCGGCAGCCTGCCGGCGGCCCTGGTGAGCGAGCCGATCAGCGAACAGAAAATCAGCCCTCAACTCGGGGCCGACACGATTCGCTCGGGCGCCATGGCGATGATCGTCGCCACGGCGCTGGTACTGTTGTTCATGCTTCTCTACTACCGCTTCGCCGGCTTCGTCGCCGACGTCGCCGTGTTGCTCAACATCCTGCTCGTCCTGGCGGTGATGATCTCGATCAAGGCGGCCTTCACCCTGGCAGGGCTCGCGGGGCTGGTGCTCTCGGTGGGCATGGCCGTCGATGCCAACGTGCTCATCTACGAGCGCATGCGGGAGGAACAGCAGCGCGGCGCGTCGCTACGAACGTCGATCCGCAACGGATTCCAGCGGGCGTTCTCGACGATCGTCGACTCCACTCTCACCACCTTGATCACCGGCTTGGTGCTGTTCGCCATCGGCACCGATCAGTTGAAGGGGTTCGCCGTCACGTTGATCCTCGGCCTGACGCTCAACCTGTTCACGGCGGTGTTCTGCTCGCGGGTGTTGTTCGATCTCGCCGAGCGTTGCCACTGGATCCGACGGCTGTCGATGGCGCGGATCTTCGGTGAGACGAAGTTTCCCTTCGTCGCCTGGATGCGGCCGGCGATCATCACCTCGACGGCGTTCATCCTGCTCGGTCTCCTCGCAGCCTGGCAACGCGGCCAGGGGCTGTTCGACATCGATTTCACCGGCGGCACCAGCGTGCAGGTGGAGTTCAAGCCCGACCAGCCGCTGCCCATCGCGGCGGTCCGTGACGCGGTGGCGTCGCTGCCCGACGCGGCGGTGAGCGCCATCTCGACGCCGGGCGCCGCGCCGGACCTCCGCTACAAGATCGACACCTCGCTCCGGGGCAGCGGGCCGGGCGAGGTCGAGGCGCGGATTCGCGAGCTGTTCGCCGGCCGGCTTGCCACCTACGGCATGGAGATCCTGGACGTGACGTCGAAGGTGCGGCCGGCTGCCGAGGGGGCCGCTGCAGACGCTGCGGCCGCGGAGCGGAGCACGACCACGGCGAGCCTGCGGTTTCCCCAGAAGATCAGCCGGGCGACGTTGCGCGAGGCGGTGCAGGCTGCGCTGGTCGCGGCGAAGATCGGCGACGCCGATTTCGAGGTTTCATCCGCCGACGCGGCCGCCGCCGCCGGACGGGGTGCCGGCGAGTGGACCATGACCACCACGCTCGACGCCGACTCGACCCGCGGAGTCCTCGACGCCGTGAAGGGCACGCTCTCCGACACGCCGGTCTGGCTCGCTGCGAACACGATCGGCGGCAAGGTCGCGGGAAACACGAAGGTGACGGCCGTGTACGCGCTGCTCGCCAGCCTGCTGATGATCGTGCTCTACGTGTGGATCCGGTTCCAGAACGTCGCCTTCGGCGTGGCCGCCGTCATCGCCCTCGCGCACGACGTGCTCGTGGCCGTGGCCTGCCTGGCGCTGAGCACATACGTGGCCCCGTATCTGGGGTGGGCGCTGGTCGACGACTTCAAGATCAGCCTCGACGTGGTGGCGGCCCTGCTGACGATCATCGGGTTCTCGATCAACGATACGATCGTGATCTTCGACCGACTCCGGGAACTCCGCGGCAAGGCCCGCTTCGTGACCGCCGACATGGTCGACCGCGCCGTCAACCAGACCTTGAGCCGCACGGTGCTCACCTCGGGCACCGCGCTGTTGGCGACGCTGATCCTGTACGCCATCGGCGGACAGGGCATCCATGCCTTCGCCTTCACCATGCTCGTCGGCATCCTCGTCGGCACCTACAGCACGATCTACATCGCCTCGCCCCTGGTGCTCTGGCTGCAGCACTTTTTTGCCGGCGGCGAGCAGCCGGTGGCCTCCCGGGCCGCCGCCCGGCCGGCCTGATCGCGGCCGCGCCACCTCCGCCCGGAGGCCAAGCGCGGCTGAGGGAGCGGCCGGCAGGCTGGGGAAGGCCTGCGGGCCATGACGGCCGTAGCGGGCGGCGCGTCGGTCTTCGAGGCCGCCGCCCTGCTCCGGCGCCGGTCGCGACCCGGACGGTGGGCCATGCTTGACGAGGTCCTCGCTCGTGCCGGCGCGGGGCCTGGGAGGACGATGCGTGGCCAGCCTGACCAGACTCGTTCGGTTCCTCGTCGGGGCATGCATGATCGCCGGCGGGGTGACGCTGATCATGCCGTTTGCCCGGATCGCGGCGGCAACGGCTGCCGCCGGCAGTCGGCTCGAGCCGTCCGGCGGCGCGGTCGTGCCACCTGCGGCGGCGCAGCCTGCCGTCCACGAAGCCGCGGGAGCGGCGGCTCCGCCGTCGGGCCAGTCGCCCGCAGCGCCCGGATGGATGATCCCGGCGGAGTCCTTGCCTCCGCCGGTGACCCTGCGGGACGACTACTCGGCGCCGACGCCCCCGGCTCGATTGCCGGCGGTGCCGGCTTCGCTGGGTGCCGAAGCGCCGGCGCTGACGGGCAACTACCGATCGACGCTGGCGGTGCCCCCGCCGCCGTTGCTCGACGTGCAGGCCCCGCCCCCCGCAGCCGGGGGCATGCCCGCCCCGGTCGCCGCGACGCCTCCGCCGCAGCTGGCGTGGCAGGCCACGGTGGCCGAGCCCCCGGCGACGTACGTGATCCGCGATGGCGACGACCTCACCGGGATCGCCACGCGGTTCTACGGTCACCCCGCCGCGGCGGCCACCGTCTGGGAAGCGAACCGGGACGTCATCCCCGATCCTGGGCTGCTTCCGATCGGACAGGCACTGCGGATGCCGCCGCCGTGGTCGGTGCCCGGGTTGCCGAACTCAGCGGCCGTCGTCGGCCGCGTCATCGAGCCGCCGCGGACCGCGGTCGGGCCCGG
>JBJTIV010000447.1:0-2333 GCA_046095145.1 Planctomycetaceae bacterium | reverse complement strand
CCGAAACGTTCCCACCACGTTGGTCTCGACGAAGTCCTCGGGGCCGTGGATCGAGCGATCGACGTGACTCTCGGCCGCGAAGTGGACGATGGCCCGGATGCCATGCTCGGCCAGCAGCCGCTCGACGAGTTCCCGGTCGCCGATGTCGCCGTGGACGAAGCGGTGGCGGGCATCGCCCTCGAGCGCGGCGAGGTTCGCGAGGTTGCCGGCGTAGGTGAGCTTGTCGAGCGTCACCACCGGCTCGCCGTCGGCCGCGAGCCAGTCGAGCACGAAGTTCGAGCCGATGAAGCCGGCCCCGCCGGTGACGAGGAGCATGGGTGTTTCGTCGCGGTTTCGCGGCCGGCGGGTCGGGCTCCGAACCCCGGCTATAGTGGGAGTGTACGTCCGCCGCACCGGCCGCCCAACGTCCATGCTCACACCCCGGCAGATCGTCGAGTCGTCGTTTCTCGAGGCCCGGCACATGCTGCTCGAGGTGGCGGCGCTGCTCGATCGGCACGACGCGGCCGTGGCCCGCACGGGCACGGCGGTCGGCGGCCGGGATGACGCGGCGACGGCGGAGAAGCTCGCCGTGCTGCGGGAGGCCCTCGCCGTGCTCGCCGCGGAGCAGGGGGGCGGCGGGCGGACGGAGGAACTCCTCCGGCGCTTCGCGCGGGTGTAGGCCGCGGCCACCGGGACACGCCACGATGCAGATCATCCAGCCCCACTACCACGGCATCGCACGCACGGCGCAGGACTACGAGCGGATGGCGATGAGCGGCGTCGTGGCCGTGGCCGAGCCCGCCTTCTGGGCGGGATTCGACCGGCGCTACCCCGAGACCTTCATCGACTACTTCCGCCAGATCAGCGAGTTCGAGCCGACGCGGGCGGCCCAGTACGGGATCCGCCACTTCTCGTGGGTGGCCGTGAATCCCAAGGAGGCCGAGAACCCGCGTCTCACCCGCGAGGTGCTGGCCACGTTCCCCGAGTTCTTCGCCCAGCCCACGGTGCTCGGGGTGGGCGAGACCGGCCTCCACAAGTCGACCGCCAACGAGTGCGCGGCGCTGGAGGCCCACGTCGACATCGCCATGAAGCACGGCCAGCTCGTGCTCATCCACACGCCGCACCTGGCCGACAAGGCCCACGGGACGAAGCGGGTGCTCGAGGTGCTCGCCGGCATGGACGTGGACCGCGAGCGGGTCTGGATCGACCACGTCGAGGAGCACACCATCCGGCCCTGCCTCGACGCCGGCTACTGGGTGGGCTTCACGCTCTATCCGATCACGAAATGCTCGCCGAAGCGGGCGGTGGACATGCTCGAGAAGTACGGCCCCGAGCGGATCCTCGTGAACTCCTCGGCCGACTGGGGCCCGAGCGACCCCTTCACGCTTCAGGAGTGCATCCTCGAGTTCCGCCGCCGCGGCCACTCGCTCCAGGAGGCGCTCGAGGTGTTCCACAACAACCCCTGCCGGTTCCTGGGACAGAATCCCAAGTTCGGCATCCAGCCGATCCGCGTGGAGCCGGCCGGCGAACCAGCGCTCTCCTCCTGACGCCCCGAGCACCGACCCCATGGCCGATTCACCGACCACCCTGGCGCTCGTCCGGCAGCTGAAGTTCTGCGCGGGCCACCGGCTCCACGGCCACGAGGGGCGGTGCGCCTTCTTCCACGGCCACAACTACCGGGTGGACGTCGAGGTGGTGGCCGAAGGGGGCGGGGCCGACGTCGACGCCGTGGGGCGGGTCGTGGACTTCGCCCTCATCAAGCAGCGGATGAACGGCTGGCTCGACGAGCACTGGGACCATGCCTTCCTGGTGTTCGCGGACGACGCCAACGCGCTGGCCGCCGTGCGGCTGGTCGAGCCCACGAAGTACTTCGTGCTGCCCTGGAACCCGACCGCGGAGAACATGGCCCGCTACCTGCTCGAGGTGGTGGCGCCGCGCGTGCTCGGCGACCTGGGCGTGGTGGCCCGCCGGGTGGCCGTGTGGGAGACCGACGAGGCCTGTGCCGTGGCCGCCCTCGCGGGCGCGCCGGGCGAGTCGTCCTTCGTCCTCGAGTCGGCCATCGTGGTCGACGACCGCTGACCCCCGGATACCCCGCCATGCACCCGTTCGGAGCGTTTCCCGCCACCCGCCTGCGGCGGCTGCGGCGGCACGACTGGCTGCGGCGGGCCGTCGCCGAGACGACGCTCGTGCCGGCCGACCTCGTCTGGCCGCTGTTCGTGCACGAGGGCCGCTCGGCCACGCCCGTGCCGAGCATGCCCGGCGTCGGCGGTCTTGTGCTTCGGGTCCACGACCGGAAACAGCGCCACGGCCGGGATGCCGAGCTTGCCGGCCTCCTCCGCCGCCCGCACCGCGCC
>JBJTIV010000446.1:0-5417 GCA_046095145.1 Planctomycetaceae bacterium | reverse complement strand
TCGTGGAGGTGCTCGCTGGCGCGGAGGGGGGGCAGGCTCATCGGCGCGGCAGTGAGGCGGGATGCAAACCACCCTACCACACGCCCCGGGCCGCTCCGCCGCAACCTGGCGGACGCCCGGCCGTTGAAGGCCTTCATGGGGAGCCCTCGTGACGCCCGCAGCCGTGTGCTCCCGGCCAGCGTCGCGGTCGTGACCGCCCTCGTCGCCGGCGCGCCCGCCGCCGGCGCCGGCCCGCCCTCGCGGCCCAACATCGTCTTCATGCTCGCCGACGACCAGGGCTGGGACGGCCTGTCGGTCGCCATGCATCCCGACGTGCCGGGCTCCCGCGGCGAGATCTTCCACACGCCGCACCTCGAGCGGCTCGCAACGCAGGGCATGCGGTTTTCCAATGCCTACGCCCCGGCGCCGGTCTGTTCGCCCACGCGGATCGCGATCCAGACGGGCCGCAGCCCCGCCGCGCTCCACTGGACGAAGGCGGCGCCGCCCGAGCCGGGCCACAGGCTCGTCGAGCCGCGGCTCGTCAAGCAGATCGCCGCGGAGGAGACGACGATCGGCGAGCTCCTGCGGCAGGCCGGCTACGCCACGGCCCACTACGGCAAGTGGCACATCGCCGGCGGCGGACCGGCGGCGCACGGCTACGACGAGAGCGACGGCGACACGGGCAACGAGTCGGCGAGCCGATTCACTGATCCGAATCCCGTCGACATCTTCGGGATGACGGACCGGGCCGCGGCCTTCATGCGGAAGAGCAGGGCCGCCGGCAGGCCGTTCTTCATCCAGCTCTCGTGGAACGCCCTCCACGCGCCGCAGAACGCGCTCGAGGTCACCAAGGCCAAGTACGCGAGTCTCGCCGGGACCCGGGGCGAGCGCCGCGCCGCCGTCGCGGCGCTCACGGAGGACCTCGACACGGGCGTGGGGCGGGTGCTCGACGCGATCGACGGGCTGGGCCTCGCGGACGACACCTACGTGATCTCCATGTCCGACAACGGTGCCGGCGGCGCCGGCAGACGCGGCGGCTTGAGCGGCGGCAAGGGCTCGGTGTGGGAGGGGGGCATCCGCGTGCCGCTCATCGTGCGCGGGCCGGGCGTGGCGGCGAACTCGTGGTGCCAGGTGCCCGTCGTGGGCGTGGACCTCCTGCCGACCTTCTGCGCGTGGGCCGGCGTGCCACCGGCGAGGATCCCGCGGTCGGTCGAGGGGGGCAGCATCGCCGGCGTGCTCGCCCGCGCGGGCAAGGGCGCCGTGCAACGGCCCCGCGAGGAACTCGTCTTCCACTTCCCCCACTACCAGAGCGGCCACACGCCGCACTCGGCGATCCGCGTGGGCGACCTGAAGCTGATCATGTTCTACGAGGACGACACCGTGAAGCTCTTCGACCTCGCGACCGACATCGGCGAGCGGCAGGACCTCGCCACGACCCTGCCGGCCGAAGCCGCGCGGCTGCGGAAGCGACTGGAAAAGTACCTCACCGACGTGGGCGCCCAGCTGCCCACACCGAACCCGTCCTTCGACGCATCCGCGCGAGCGGCCGACGAGCGGCCACGAAAAGGCGGGAAGGGTACGAGGGGCGGCACCACGCAAGCAGGCAAGCGCCGCGGCGGCAACGAGGAGACGGACGAGTGATGCCTCGCGGCGATGACCTTCGTACGCGCATGACCTGTATGCCCATGGCATCCAGCGAGGGGTTGCCCATGCCCTCGAGCGGGCTATGGAAGCGAGCGCAGGCACGATGCCGAAGCGAAGCGGACATGCAGAGAGCCGAAGCCTGGAGGGCTGAGGCGAACGTCCAGCGAGAGGGCATGGGTAACCCCTCGCGCCCCGCGAACGCCCACTCGATCTCAAGGACTCACATGAGTCGCTTCACCGTGGCAGTACGCATGGTGACCGCACTGGCCCTTCTCGGCGGCACCGCATTCGCGCATCCCTGGCACCGTCATGTCGAGCCGGCCGGGACGCCCGCAGCGGCCGCACCGTCCCAGGCACCGACGGCCCCGCCGTTCCACCTCACGGCCGCGCCCCGGCCAGCCCGCGGCGACGCGCCCGACATCGCCGCCGCCTTCGTGCCGTTCGAGAAGCTCGGGGCGATCACCACGCGGCGCGACGAGCGGTGGTTCTCGGTCGAGTCGCAGGGCATCCCGGACCATCCGCTCATGGTGGGCATCCGCTCCTGGCAGCAGCAGGTGCCGCTGCCGCAGCCCTACACCGGCGACACCGCCTGGCGGATCCCGCTGCATCCGGTGCCCGCGGCCGATCCGGTGACCACGAAGGACCGGTTCCTGCGCGGCGCGATCGCGCTGGCCGTCAACGGCATCCCGATCTTCAATCCGCTCAACAATCGCGGCGAGGACGCCCTCGCGATCGGCGAGCTCGATGACTTCGGCGGCCACTGTGGCCGGGCCGACGACTACCACTATCACGTCGCGCCGGTGCACCTCGAGAAGGTCGTCGGCAAGGGCAGGCCGATCGCCTACGCCCTCGACGGCTATCCCATCTACGGCTTCAGCGAGCCAGATGGGTCGCCCGCGAAGGATCTCGACTGGATGGGGGGCCACACGGACGCCGACGGCAACTACCACTATCACGCGCAGCGGCGTTACCCGTATCTCAACGGCGGCTTCCGCGGCGAGGTGGTCGAGCGGGACGGGCAGGTCGATCCGCAGCCGCGGGCCCGGGGCGTGCGCGAGGCGCTGCCGCCGCTCCGCGGCGCGAGAATCGTCGCCTTCACGGAAACGCAGCCGGGCACACGGCGACTGACGTATGAGATCGCCGGCCGCACAGGCACGGTGGAGTACACGCTGCAGGACGGCGGCGGTGTGGCGTTCACGTTCACCGACCCGGCGGGTCGCCGGACCGCAGAGACCTACCAGCCGCGCGGCCGACGGGGATCCGGTCACACCCGGGAGCGTCGCCCGCCCAACGTGATCCTCGTGCTCATGGACGACATGGGCTGGCGCGATGTCGGCTTCATGGGCAACTCGTTCATCGAGACGCCGCACCTCGACGCCCTCGCCGGGCGGGGCATGGTGTTCACGCAGGCCTACGCCAGCGCGCCCAACTGCGCGCCCACGCGGGCCTGCCTGATGTCGGGACAGGACACGCCCCGGCACGGCATCTACACCGTGGTGGATCCGCGGCAGCCGCCGGGCTCGCCCTGGCACAAGCTCACGGCGGCCGAGAGCAGGTCCGAGCTCGCGTCGGAGATCGTCACGATCCCCGAAGCCCTCAAGACCCGCGGCTATGCGACGGGCTTCTTCGGGATGTGGAATCTCGGCCGGGGCCGGCAGGGCCCCATCACCCCCGGCGGCCAGGGCTTCGACACCGTCGTCTTCCCCGAGACCGTGGGCTTCGCGAAGGACGCGTATGTCGACGACCGCGGCAACTACCTCTCGGACCGACTCACCGACGAAGTGCTCGCGTTCGTGGAGCGGCACCGCGACCGGCCGTTCTTCGTCTACCTGGCCGATCACGCGGCCCACGCGCCGTTCGACCCGAAGCCCGACCTCCGGGCCGCCTACGAGCAGAAGGCGGCCGCGGGGGCCGACCGCCGGGACGATCCCGCCTACGCGGCCACGATCGCGGCGGTGGACGCGAACGTCGGCCGGATCGTGGCGACGCTCGCGAGTCTCGGCCTCACCGACGACACCGTCGTGATCTTCACGAGCGACAACGGCGGCACGCAGCGGTACACGCCGCCGCTCAACGGCAGCAAGGGGCAGCTCTACGAGGGCGGCATCCGCGTGCCGCTGGTCGTCGCGGGGCCCGGCGTGACCCGGCCGGGTTCGCGGAGCGACGTGCCCGTGGCGAGCATCGACCTGTATCCGACCCTGCTCGAGCTCTCGGGGGCCGCGGCCCCTGAGGCGCAGGTGCTCGACGGCGTCAGCGTGGCGGCGCTGCTCCGCGGTGGCCCGCCGCCGGAGCGGAAGCGGCTCTTCTGGCATTTCCCCTGCTACGCCGGGAAGGCCGCCCCGTCGAGCGCCGTCCGCGAGGGACGTTTCAAGCTCATCGAATTCTTCGAGGACGGCGGTCGCGTGGAGCTCTACGACCTCGAGGCCGATCCCGGCGAGGCCCATGATCTCGCGGCCGCGATGCCCGCGCGGGCCCGGGCGCTCGCGGACACCCTGCACGCCTGGCAGCGGCAGACCGCCGCCGCCCTGCCGCGCGGGGCGAACCCGGCCTACGACCCCGACGCCCGCCGGCCCACTGGCGGCGGTGGGGACCAGCGCGGCGGCCAGAAAGCCGGCGGCGGCCGGAACCAGCGCGGCGGCCGGCAGCGGGCGGGCACCTGACGTCGCCGGCCTCGCCCCGACTACCGCTCGAGCGCCGCGACGAGCGCGTCCCACGGCATCGCCACCCACGGCACCGCCTCGGGCAGCCGGCCGTGGTCGGGCCGCGCGTCGGGGTCGAAGCCCCCCGCGGCCGCGCGGTCGAGCGCCCGCTCGACGGCGCCGGACAGCCGCTCGAGCCACTCGGGCACCTCCACGCCCGAGCCGCTGGCCACGCCGAGAAACGCCTCGGCCCGCGCCTCGAGCCGCGCGCCCGCGGGGCCGGGTCCGTTCGTCACGAGCTCCCTGACGGCGGGCTCGACGAGCGCCTCGAGCTCGTCCTGCTCGAGCGCCGCGGTGAACGGCCGCCGCACCCGGTCTCCGATGCTCGCGAGCTTCATCCCCCAGTGCGCCTCGAGCTCGGTCAGCCGGGCGACGAGTCCCGCCGCCGTCTCGTCCGTCTCGTCGCGCATCCGTCCCCGCCACACCTCGGCCGCCTCCGTGGCGCCGCGCCGCGCGAGCACCCGATGGGCCACGCTCACCGGCTTGAGGGTCCAGGCGATGCGGTCGTGCTCGGCCTTGATGCGCAGGAAGTCGAGCAGGATGTGGAGGCATTCGCCGCGGTCCGACTGCGTCGTCGTCGAGTTCCAGTCGCGATACTCGGCGTGGTTCTCGGCAACCGCCTCGAGCACCAGCCGCAGCCGCCCTGCTGCCTGGCGGAAGCCGATGGCGCCGCTGGCGAGATCCTCGACGAGCCGCGTGGGGCGGCGGGCCGCCGGCCGGGTAGCGGCGTCGCCGCTCTCGCCCACTGGATCATCGCCTCCATCCTCTCCCGCCCGCTCGACGAGCTGCTCGAGCCAGCCGCGCACGCCTCCTCGCAGGATGCCGCGGAGCGCCGCCGGCGCGAGCAGGTGCTGCGTGAACAGCCCGGAGCCGTAGTGCTCCACGAACTCGCGGGTCACGGCGAACGCCCGATCGTCGCGGACCCGCTCCAGCACCGAGAGCCGCAGCTGCCGGGCGTGCGTCAGCCAGGTCTCGAGCAGCCGCGGCACCAGCGGCGCCAGGCCCGCGAGGATCCGCTGCGTGACCGTCGCCTCGTCGGCGCCGTCGGCGGCCGCGCTCTCCACGATCCGCTCCACGAGCGCCGTCGTCGCCGCC
>JBJTIV010000445.1:0-2086 GCA_046095145.1 Planctomycetaceae bacterium | reverse complement strand
CCGGCGGATCCTCCTCCGCCTGAACCGGCACCCGCAGCCGCTCCTGTGACCGCGGGCGTCGCGATCGCGAGCGCATCTCCCTGCGGCACGCGCTGATCGACCAGTGGCACGGGCTGATCGACCAGTGGCACGGGCTGATCGACCTGCGGCGCGGGCTGATCGACGCCCGCGGTCACAGGAGCGGCTGCGGGTGCCGGTTCAGGCGGAGGAGGATCCGCCGGTGCGACGGGCGCGGTGACGGCCGCGGCGACCGGCGGCAAAGTGTCACTCGTCTCGACCTCGGGCGCAGCAACGGGCATCGACTCGACGTTCGCGGTCGGCGGTGAGAGTGGCTCCTCGGGCTGCGGGGTGGCCGCAGCGGCGGGCCGCCGGACCGGTGGCGGCGCTGGAACGGGATCGCGAGCGGCCACCGCCGGCGCGGCGACGCCGGCCTTTCGGGCCACGGCCTCGCGGGCGATGCTCCGCGCGCGACCTGCCTTCGTGAGCGACCAGCCGAGCACTCCCACGAGGGCGGCGAGGAGCAACGCCGCGGCGGCGACGAGCAGCCAGGCGGAGGTCGGCGGCCGGGTGGATCGCCGCGGCGTCGTCACGATCTCGTCGCGCCGCGCGGCCGGCCGGGGGGCGACCGAGCCCCGCCACTCGTCGCCGGTTCCGGCCCGCGCCGCGGCGAGGAGCCGCTTGCTCGCGGCCGCATCGAGTGGGCCTGCCGGGTCGCGCGAGAGCTCGGCGAGGATCTCGTGCACGGCGGCGGTCTCGGCGAGCTGTGCCTCCGAGGCGAAGCACACCCGTTCGAATTCACCGAGTCGCTCGACCGGCAACACGTTGTCGAGATATTCGGCCGTGGTGTTGGCCGCCGCCGCGAAGCCCGGGGCGTCGGGAGCCGGCGCGGCGAGCGTCGGCCGGGCCACCACCTCGTCGATCCGCTCGAGAAGCGCGCGGGCGTCGGCACTGGCCTCGACCCGGGCCGCGAGGTCGCGACCCACCTCCGGATCGAGCATGCCATCCTTCCAGGACAGCAAGGTCCGCAGCGTCAGCCGCATCTTTATGGTTCTCCGCTCCAGGGGCCTCTCCATCAGTAGTGGCACGCCGGGACGGTTTTCGTGCGGCGTTTTTTCAGCCTCACGCCGCCCAAACATCGCCCGAACACGGCCCGGACGCCGCCCCCGGGCCGCGCGGACCCCAGGCTGCCGGCCTTTCCAGGTCGCCTCCGCGATCCTCCCGGCCCGGCGGTGCGTAGCAACCAGAAGCAACGCATCCGGCCGCCCGCCCGGCCCTGCCAAAAACGGCACCCGGGACTAGGATTTTCGGGAGGCGCGTTCGCACCCGCTGTGGCCCGATCCATGAGCACCCCGCAGACCGCATTCCGCGTCGAGTCGCAGGATCCGGCCATCCCGGCCGAGTGGTTCCTGCGCCGGGCCGCCGGCTACATCGAGCTCGGCGAGCTGCTCCTCGACGGCGACGGACCGGCCCCGCCGACCGCCCGCGTGGTGCTGGCCCGCGCCATCGCGGAGCTGCAGGAGCTGCCGGAGGCGGAGCGACTCGGACCGGCGGCGAGCATCCTGGAAGGCGAGGCCCTGCGGGCCTCGGGCGAGTGGGAGGCGGCGCTCGTGCCGTTCACCCGCGCCCTGTACGACGACGGCGGTCCGCTCGAGGCCTGGCTCGGGCTCGGCTGGTGCCGCAAGCGGCTCGGCGACCTGCCGGCCGCGATCGCGGCGCTCGAGCGCGGGCTGGCGGTGTTTCCGCGGCAGGCCATCCTCCTCTACAACCTCGCCTGCTACCTCTCGCTGGCGGGGAACGTGGCCGCGGCGGTCGACCGCCTCACGCAGGCGATCTCGCTCGACCAGCGGTTTCGTGACCTGACCGGCACGGAGCACGACTTCGATCCCATCCGCGCCGACCCCCGGTTCGTGGCAGCCACGAGCGTGACGGTCTGATCGGTCGCGGCGACACGTCCGGCCCGCCATGACCAGTCCGGCCCTCCAGGACATCGTCGCCCTGCTGGGCCGGACGTGTCGCCGCGACCGATCAGACCGTCACGCTAGTGGCTGCCACGAACCGGGGGTCGGCACGGAGCACGACTTCGATC
>JBJTIV010000444.1:0-2216 GCA_046095145.1 Planctomycetaceae bacterium | reverse complement strand
ACGAGGGGCGGCTCGCGGCGGTCGGGGCGGAGCTCGGCATGCCCTGGGGCTCGGTCGAGGCGACCGGCTTCGCGAGCGTCGACGCCTGCGCCGACGCCGCGGCCGCGGCGCTGGGCGGGCTCGATGGCATCGTCAACTGCGCCGGCTCGATCCTGCTCAAGCCCGCGCATCTCACAAACGCGGAGGAGTGGCAGGCCACGCTCGCGACGAACCTCACCTCGGCGTTCGCGTGCGTCCGCGCCGCCGGACGGCTGCTGCGCGAGTCCGGCGGCTCCGTCGTGCTCGTGTCGAGCGCGGCGGCGCGGATCGGCCTGGCGAACCACGAGGCGATCGCGGCCGCGAAGGCCGGGCTCGAGGGGCTCGTGCGGTCGGCGGCGGCCACCTATGCCCGGCAGCGGATCCGGTTCAACGCCGTGGCGCCGGGGCTCGTCCGCACGCCGCTGGCGAAGGGGCTCGTGGCGAGCGAGCTGGCCGAGAAGGCCTCCGTGGCCATGCACCCCCTCGGCCGGCTCGGAGAGCCCGAGGACGTGGCCCGGGCGATCGCGTTCCTGCTCGATCCGGCCCAGGACTGGATCACGGGGCAGGTGCTGGGCGTGGACGGCGGCCTCGCCGATCTCAAGGCCCGCGCCTGAGCGGACCGCGGGCCCGTGGTATCCTCCCCGCCATGTCTACCACAACCAAGCCCGCGCCGACGTTCCGCCTCTGGCTGATGATGGTGCTCGAGTTCGCGATCTGGGGCGCATGGCTGCCCCTGATCTGGGGCTACATGGGCAAGGACGGCCTGGCCTTCAGCGACTCCCAGATCGCCTGGGTGGGCAGCGCCTTCGCCATCGCCTCGATCGTGGGCATCTTCTTCTCGAGCCAGTTCGCCGACCGCACCTTCGCGGCCGAGAAGTTCATGTCCGTGAGCCACCTCATCGGCGGCCTGGCGATCCTCGGCATGTACTGGGCCAAGGACTTTCCCACGTTCTTCACCCTGATGCTCATCCACGCGCTGCTCTACGTGCCCACGATCTCGGTCTCGAACTCCATCGCCTTCACGCACATGCAGGACGCCCAGAAGGAGTTCGGCCTCGTGCGCATGGGGGGCACGATCGGCTGGATCCTGGCCGCCTGGCCGCTGTACTTCGTGCTCCAGGGCAAGGAAGGCGCGGAGGCCGTGGCCGCGAGCCGCAACATCTTCCTCGTGTCGGGGATCACGTCGCTGGTGCTCGCGGCGTACAGCCTGTTCCTGCCGCACACGCCCCCGAAGAAGGCGGCGGCCGGCGAGGGGAGCATCGCCTGGCTCAAGGCCACCGGGTTCCTCGGCTACCCCTACCTGCTCGTCCTGTTCCTGGTCACGTTCGTCGACGCCGTGATCCACAACGGCTACTTCGTGATGGCCGGCGGCTTCCTGGCGAGCCCGACCGTGGGCATCAAGCCCGAGTGGATCATGCCGGTGATGAGCATCGGCCAGGTGGCCGAGATCGTCACGATGGCCATCCTCGGCGGCGTGCTCGCCAGGCTTGGCTGGAAGACCACGATGATCCTCGGCATCCTCGGCCACGCGGCCCGGTTCGCCGTGTTCGCCCTGCTGCCGCAGAACCAGGCCGTGATCATCGCGGTGCAGGTGCTGCACGGCATCTGCTACGCCTTCTTCTTCGCCACACTCTACATCTTCATCGACGCGGCCTTTCCCAAGGACGTGCGGTCGAGCGCCCAGAGCCTGTTCAACCTGCTCGTGCTGGGCCTGGGCGACCTGGCGGCCAAGTGGCTCTTCATCCCGCTGCAGACGAGGCTCACCGCGGCCGACGGCACGGTGGACTACCGGCAGTTGTTCCTCGTGCCCACGTTCATGGCGCTGGCCGCCGCGGCCTTCCTGCTCGTGGCCTTCTGGCCGCCGAAGTGGCTCGCGAGTGGCGGCGAAGTCGAGGACGACCGCGAGACCGAGCCCCAGATCGTCGCCTGACGCGAGCCGAGATGGTCGCGCGGTGGCTGGTCGAGCGCGCGACCCGAATTCCCCGCGCTCAGCGCGTGGGGCTTCCTGAAACCCGCGAGGGGTTGCCCGTTGCCCTGAGAGCCGGCGTAGGCGGCCAGACAAGGCTGGCAACCGCCGGCTGTTCATGGATCAGTACTGTGCACTGATCCTGATGTCGCTCTTCAGCCCGGCGATCGAGAGCCTGCGTGACCTGCAACGGGCCTGCGCCCTCGACAAGGTCCGCAAGCGGCTCGGTGTC
>JBJTIV010000443.1:0-5608 GCA_046095145.1 Planctomycetaceae bacterium | reverse complement strand
TCCTCTGGAACGCCGGCATCTTCGTGTGGCGGGCCGACACGATCCTGGCGGCGCTCGCCGCGCGGCAGCCCGAGTGCCTCGAGCGGCTGCGGCGGATCGTGGCGGCCTGGGACGGCCCGCGGCGCGACGAGGTGTTCGCCGCCGAGTTCGCGGAGATCAAGGGCATCTCCATCGACTACGCGGTGCTCGAGCACGCGGCCGACGTGGTCGTGATCGAGGCGGCCTTCGGCTGGGACGACCTGGGCGGCTGGTCGGCGGTGGCGCGGCAGCGCGGCGCCGACGCCGCGGGCAACACCGTCGTGGGCCGCCACCTGGGCGTCGAGACGCGCGGCACGATCGTGCATGCCGCGGACGGCCACCTCGTCGTCACGCTGGGCCTCGCGGATATGCTGGTCGTGCACACGCCCGACGCCACGCTCGTCGCCGACCGCGCGCACGAGGAGGCGGTGCGGAAGGTCGTGGCGGAACTGGAACAACGCGACTGGCATGAATTCCTGTAGAGCTTCGCGACGCGGCGCGGCGTGCGCCGCGTGCCTGATCGCCCTGGCCGCATGCGGCGCGGCGGCCGACGAGCCGCGGGCGGCGGCCGAAGCCGTGGCCCGCCGCGATGCGGCGCTCGTCGACGCGGTGCGCCGGAGCCGCGAGGCGCTCGAGTGGACCGACGAGGCGGTGCGGCGCGACTGGCGACTGCAGCGGCGGCCGGGCACCGACGCCTGCCGGGTGCTCGACCCCGACGACCGGACGGTCTGCGCGGGGGCCGGCGCCGAGTGCCGGTCGGCCTTCGATCGCCTGCGGCCCCCCGCCGGCCGCACCAAGGCCGTGATCCTCCTCCATGGGCTCGGCGAGGGCCGCTTGTCGATGCAGCCGCTGGCGGAGTCGCTCCGGCCGGCGCTCGATGCCGACGTGATGAGCTTCGGGTACGCGAGCGTGAAGGCCGACATCGACGCCCACGCGCGGGCGCTGGCCGCCGTCGTGGCCGGGCTGCCCGAGGCCGAGCGGATCAGCTTCGTGGGCCACAGCCTGGGCAACCTCGTGGTCCGCCGCTGGATGGCGATCGCCGCGGCCGAGGACCTGGCGCGAGTCCACCGCATGGTGATGCTCGGGCCGCCGAACCAGGGCGCGGACCTCGCGCGGCTGGCGGCGAAGATCTGGGGGCTCGCGGCGCGGGCCGAGGGGGCCGCCCGCGATCTCGTCGTCGACTGGGAGGCCGTGGCCCCGGGGCTCGCCGTGCCCCCCTGCGACTTCGGCATCGTGGCCGGCGGCAAGGGGGACGACGTGGGCTTCAGCCCGCTGCTCACGGGCGACGACGACGCGGTCGTCCGCGTGGACGAGACGCGACTCGAGGGCGCCGCCGACTTCCTGCTGGTGCCGGTGCATCACGCGTCGATGATGCGGCACGAACGGGTGCAGCGGGCCACGGCCGCGTTTCTGCGCGAGGGCCGCTTCCCGGCGCGACCCGCCCCGGCGGCTGCCGCCGAGGGACAGCGATGAAACGGGCGGCGCTCCCCGCCGGCCGCCTGGGCGGTGTCGACTATGGCCGCCGCCGGATCGGCGTGGCCGTCTGCGACGCGCGGCGGATGCTCGCCAGCCCCTTGTGCGTCCGCGAGACCACCGGCGACCACGAGGCCGACGCGGCGTTCTTCCGCGCGCTGGTCACCGACGAGGAACTCGTCGGCTTCATCGTCGGCCTGCCGATTCACGCCGACGGCCGCCCCAGCGACATGTCGCGCGAGGCCGAGCGCTTCGGGGCCTGGCTGGAGCGGGTCACGGGGCTGCCCGTCGCCTTTCACGACGAGCGCTACACGTCGCACGAGGCCGCCGGCCGGCTGACGGGCGCGGGACTGTCCCGGGCCCGGAAGAAGTCACGGGCCGACGCGGTGGCGGCGCAGGTGATCCTGTCGTCGTGGCTCGAGCGAGACGCGGCGGGCGACGAGCCAGGCGGTGCCGGAGCCGGTGAGCCATGAGCGCGACCGCTCCGAGCGCGGGCCCGGTGAGGCCGACACGGCTCGTCGTCGGCACGGGGCCGCTGGGCGCGCGGGTCGCCGCAGCCTGGCGGGCCGCGGGCGACCGCGTGTTCGGCACGACGCGGCGGCCGGCGCGGGCCGCCGAACTCGCGGCGGCGGGCATCGAGCCCGTGATCGCCGACGTGGCCGGCGCGGAGCCCTGGTGGCGCGAGCTGCCACCGCTGGCCACGGTCTTCTGGGCCGTGGGCTTCGATCGCGCCGCCGGCGGCACGCACCGCGACGTGCACGTGACGGGGCTCGGCCGGCTGCTCGACGGCCTCGCCGCCTCCGCCCGCGGCGCAACTGCGCCCCGCGTGATCTTCTCGAGCTCCACCGGCGTGTGGGGCGACGAGGCGGGTGGCATCGTCGACGAGTCGACGCCGCCGCGGCCGGGCCGCGAGGCGGGCCGGGTGCTCGTCGAGGCCGAGGAGGCGCTGCGCGCGCATCCGCTCGGCCCCGGCGTGGCCCTGCGGTTCGCAGGCCTGTACGGCCCCGGCCGGCTGCCGCGGCTCGACGACCTGCGGGCCGGCCGGCCGCTGGCGGCCGACCCCGACTCCTGGCTCAACCTCCTGCACCTCGACGACGCGGCGCGGGTCGTGCGCGCGGTGGCGGCCGCGGCGGCCCCGCGGCCGCTCTACGTGGTCTCCGACGGGCGGCCGGTGCGGCGTTGCGACTGGTATGGCCGCCTCGCGGCGCTCGTCGGCGCCCCGCCGCCGACGTGGGACACGACCGCTCCGCGGGAGCGCGGCGCCGACAAGCGGGTGAGCCCCGCCCTGCTCTTCGGCGACCTCGGCTTCACGCCGCTCCACCCCGACTCGCTCGCGACCCTTGCGGACCTCGTGCCGGGGTGACGTTCTCACATCCAAGCCCCCGGCGGCATTCTTGGTGCTGTGCGTGGAGCCTGTTGAAGCCCCCGGCGGCAGCTGGGGGACTCCGGGCAGGAACGCCGCACCACGAACCATGCGAGGGCGGTCTCGCCCAACGATCCGGAGTCCCGTCGCGGAGGCGGAAAAGTCCGAAGCGGTCTCGCCCAACCACCCGGAGTCCCGTCGCTTCCGCTCCGGGCGTGGATGTCGGACATCCGGTCAGGCCCGGAGGGCCGGGTTGATACGAGCCGGCGGAGGCCGGCCAAGGCACGTTCGGCAGGATGCCGAGACGTGCCATGATCACAGCCCCGTCGCTTCCGCTCCGGGCTTGGTTCATGGGCGACGCTTGTCAGGCCCAGGATGGGCGCCGTGAACGTCCGGCGAGGGGGCATGGACACCCCCACGCACCCCCCGTGACCACCGCCTACGGCAGCGACCGGGCGTCGGTGGCCTCGGCGGAAGTGCCGGCCGTGGCGTCGGCCGTCCGCTGGGCCACCGCCGGCTGGAGCGTCCTGCCCGTGAGCAGTTGCAGGTAGTCGACCGCCACGTCGAGGGCCTCGTCGAGGTAGTAGTCGCGGCGGACGACCGGCCGCTTCTGCGACTCCAGTTCCTCGAACTTTTTCTCCTCCTCGTCCTCGGCCGCCTTGCCCTCGTTCCACTGCCGCTCGAACTCGCTCTCCACGAGCGACACCGTCTTCTCGTCCTTGCGCTTCTTGTAGCGGGCCACGTCGACGTCGAGCTCGGTGAACTTCTCGTCCTGCCGCACCCGCTCGGTCGACCGCCGCCGCAGCTGCTCGACGATCGCGTCGCTGACCTTCCCCGACGACTGGTAGGCGGCCGGCGGCACCTTGTCGAACGGGATCGCGTGGTCGAGGTCGCGCTCGCCCACCGGCAGGTGCGTGGTCAGGCTCGGCAGCACGACGTCGCTCTTCACGCCCTCGAGCTGCGTGCTCGCCCCCGAGGGGCGGTAGAACTGCTGCATCGTGATCTTGATCGCGCCGAGCGACGGCGCGTTGTCGAACCGCTGGAAGAGCTGCCGGCCCAGGTCGAGCAGGCTCTGCACCGTGCCCTTGCCGTGGGTCGCCTCGTCGCCCACGATCAGGCCGCGGCGGTAGTCCTGGATCGCGCCGGCGAGGATCTCGCTGGCGCTGGCGCTGAACTTGCTCGTGAGCACGACGAGCGGGCCGTCCCAGGCCGTGCCGGCGTCGACGTCGTCGTAGGGCCGGACCTGCTTGTCGGAATCCTTGATCTGCACGACCGGCCCGCGGTCGATGAACAGGCCGGTGAGCTTGATCGCCTCGGGGAGCGAGCCGCCGCCGTTGCTCCGCAGGTCGAGCATCACGCAGTCGACGCCCTGCCGGCGGAAGTCGTCGAGCAGCCGCTTCGTGTCGCGGGTGCTGCTCTTGAAGTCGGCCTGCCCCTGCTGGGCGGCAGCCATGTCCATGTAGAAGCTCGGCAGGTTGATGAAGCCGATCCGCCAGGGCGTGCCGTCGGGCTTCGCGCCGTGCTCGATGAGCTCGCCGCGGGCCTCGGCGTCCTTGAGCTCGATCTTGGCCCGCGTGATGTCGTAGACCTTGGGCACGGTCTCGCCCACGGGGATCACCTTGAGGCGGACGAGCGTGCCGCGCTTGCCGCGGATCAGCTTCACCACCTCGTTGAGGTTCATGTCGACCGTGTCGACGATCTCGCCGTCGGCGCCCTGGCCCACCCCCACCACGCGGTCCTTGGCCTTGAGCCGGCCGTCCCTGTCGGCGGCGCCGCCGGGAGTGAGCTCGACGATCGTCGTGTAGCCGTCCTCGCCCTTGAGCTGCGCGCCGATCCCGTCGAGTTCGAGCTTCATGCCGATCTCGAAGTTCTCGAGCGTGCCCGGCGACATGAACGACGTGTGGGGATCGAAGCTGCTCGTCAGCGACGACAGGTAGAGCTCCAGGAGTTCGTCGGCGCTCATCTGGTGCATCCGCTTGGCGAAGCTGCGGTAGCGCCGCAGCAGCTTGTCCTTGACCTCCTCGGGCGGCGTCTTCTCCATCTTCTGCACGAGCAGGTCCCACTTGATCCGCCGCCGCCACAGGTCCTCGGCCTCGGCCTCGGTCTTCGCCCAGGCCGTCGCCTTGCGGTCCACGACGATCGACTCGTCCTGGGTGAAGTCGTGGGCCGTGGAGAGCAGCCGCTCGACGAGCGGCTGCCGGGCGTCGACCCGCTGCAGGAACCGGTTGAACACCTCGTAGGCGAACGACACGTCGCCCCGCTTCACGAGGTCGTCGAGGGTGTCGCGCTTCTGCGCGAAGGCGTCGACGTCGCTCTGCAGGAAGTAGACCTTCATCGGGTCGAGGTTCTCGAGGAACGACTCGAACCAGCGCCGGGCCATGGCGTCGTCGATCGGCTGGCGGAGGAAGTGCTCCCGCTCCAGGTGGCGGCGGACGGCCACGGCGATGTGGCGGTCGTTGGCCCCGGGCTTCGGGCTGCCGGTCGCGGGGGCGACCGCGGCCGGGGCGGTGACGGCGGGCGTGGCCGGAACGGCTGCGGGCGGGGTCGCCTGCGGACCCGGCACCGCCTGGATCACGCCGGGGGTCGCCGCGGCCGCCCGTGCCAACCAGCCCCCGGCGCCGCCCCCGCCACCCGTGCCGGCGGTGTTCGAGGCGGCGCCCGCGCCGGCCGCGGCGACCCCCGGCGTGATCCAGGCGGGGCCGGGTCCGCTGGCGCCCCCGCCCGCCGCCGTGCCGGGCGCGCCCGGCGGCCCCG
>JBJTIV010000442.1:0-2438 GCA_046095145.1 Planctomycetaceae bacterium | reverse complement strand
TGCCCGTCGTCGCCGGGACCGACGAGCTCGCGGAACAGTTGGCTCGGCTGGATGTCGTGGTTGTGCTGGTACTTCTCGCTCGCGTATTCCGTGATCGCGCCGTGGATCTGGTGGAAGAAGATCTGGCAGATGGGCACGCCGGGATAGATCTTCACCGGCTGCACGGCGAACATCTCGAGCGTCCAGTAGCCGCAGAAGCCCACGTCGCCGAAGCCGGCGGTGACGTGGACGAAGAGCCCGAGCCGGCCCACCGAGCTGCGGCCCTCGATCATCGGCACGAGGTTGTGCGTCTCGGTGCGCTCGACGGTGCGGCCGAGGTAGAGCTGGTTGGGGGCCAGCACCAGCCCCTCCTCCGGGATGCGGATCCGCTGCACGCGGTTGCTCTTCCGCATGTCGAGCACCACCTCCTCGTAGACGAGCAATTCGTCGTGGAGCGAGAGGTTGTAGCTGTTGGGATTGAGACGGCTCTCGTCGAACGGGTCGATGACGATGTTGCGGCCGAGGTGCTGCTTGATCTCGTTGCCGGAGAGGATCATGGCGGTGGTCCCCGGGGCGGGCGAAGCGGGCGTTCGACGCGGCGGGAAGTCTACGCGGCGCCGCCGGTTCTGCCCACGGGCTGATCAGCGCACTCCCACTTTGGGGCACAGGTCGGCGAGCGGGCAGGCCTCGCACCGCGGTGTGCGGGCCGCGCAGACGGTCCGGCCGTGCTCGATCACCCGGTGGCTGAAGGCGATCCAGTGGTGCCGGGGGAGCAGGGCCACGAGATCGCGCTCGGCCTTCACGGCGTCGGCATGGCGGGTCAGGCCGAGCCGGCGGGAAATCCGCCCCACGTGGGTGTCGACCACGACCCCGGACGCCTCGCCGAACGCCGATCCGAGCACCACGTTGGCCGTCTTGCGGCCCACGCCGGGGAGCCGCACGAGGTCCGCGAGCGCCCGCGGCACCTCCCCGCCGTGCCGCTCGACGAGCGCCCGGCAGCAGCCCAGGAGATGCCGGGCCTTGGCGCGGAAGAATCCCGTGGTGCGGATCGCCGCCTCCAGGTCGCGTGGCCGGGCGGCCGCGAGCGCCGCGGCGTCGGGCCAGCGGCGAAAGAGCGGCCCGGTGACGACGTTGACCCGCTTGTCGGTGCACTGCGCGGAGAGGATCGTGGCCACGAGCAACTGGAACGGACTGGCGAAGTCGAGCGAGCACCCGGCGGAGGGATACGCGTCCGCGAGCCGGTCGGCGATCCGGGCCGCCCGGTCCCTCCGCGCGGCGGCGGACTCGCGCCGCGGCACCGCTGCCGCGGCTCCGCCGGCACGCCGGGGGCGGCTCGGCTTCGTCTTGGGTCGCGGGGTGCTACGATTCATCGCAGGGCGGCGGCTCGAGGCCGGTCGCGTCGGGCACGGTCGGGGATTGTCGGGGCCAGCATGCACATGGACGCCGCGGACGCCGAGCAGGCCGCCTACGACCCCCTGTATCTCGAGGGCATCGAGAAATTCAACGCCTGCGACTACTTCGAGGCCCACGAGGTCTGGGAGGAGCTCTGGACCGACTACCGCGGCCCGTCGCGAAAATTTTACCAGGCCCTCATCCAGGCCGCGGTGGCCCTCTACCATTTCGGCAACGGCAACCTCCGCGGGGCCCGCAAGCTCCACGCCAGCGTTCACGGCTATCTGGAGCCCTACGCGCCGCGGCACCTGGGCCTCGACGTGACCGGCTTCCTCGGGGCCTTCGACGCCTGCCTCGCCGAGGTCGCCGGCAGCACCGACGAGGACCCGCGCGCCGAGTTGAATCCCGACCTCTTGCCCGAGATCCATCTCGACCCGCCATCGGCCTGACCGCCGCCCGAGCCGCCGCATGACCGACGAACCGCTCGCCTTCTCTCCCGATCAGTTCTCCGGCCGGGCCCGCGTGTTTCCGCTGCCCAACCTGGTGATGTTTCCGCACGTGATGCAGGCGCTGCACATCTTCGAGCCGCGGTACCGCGCGATGTTCGAGGAGGCGATCGAGGACGACCGCCTCGTGGCGCTCGGGGTGCTCGCCGCGGGCTGGGAGGGCGACTACGAGGGCCGGCCCCCGCTGCGGCAGACCGCCTGCCTGTGCCGGATCGCCACCCACCAGAAGACGGCGCAGGGCACCTACAACGTGCTCGTGCTGGGCGTGCGCCGGCTGCGGCTCGTGCAGGAGCTGCCGCCCAAGAAGCTTTTCCGCGTGGTCGAGTCGGAGATCCTCGACGACGTGGAGCCCGCCGACGCCAGCCCCGCCGCCGCGGCGGCCCTGCAGCAGGAGCTGCTCGCCGCCTTCAAGCGGTCGATGCCCAAGATCCCCAACGCCTACGAGCAGCTCGACCAGCTGCTCGGCAGCCAGATCACGCTCGGCATGCTGGCCGACATCGTGGCCTACACGATCGACCTGGGCCTCGACGTGAAGATGCGGCTGCTGGCCGAGTGCGACGT
>JBJTIV010000441.1:0-6096 GCA_046095145.1 Planctomycetaceae bacterium | reverse complement strand
TCGCGGGGAAGGGCGGGCGTGGGCGGGCCGCCGAGGTCGATGCCGGCGTCGAGCCCGTGGCGTTTCTCAAGGCGCCGGAATTCGACGAGCCGGCGATGCCGGTCACCCCGGGCGACGACAACGTCGTCTACAGGCTCGTGCACCGGCTGATTCCCGGGGCCGAGCCGGAACGGCCGCCGCCGTGCGACATCAAGGACCCGGGGCCCGACACCGCGAACTTTCCCAACAGTCCGTACACGCTCCCCAAGGGTCGGTCGTACATCGAGTGCGACCCCGGAACGTTCTCCCTGCCGGGCGCCGACGGCACGCCCGGCACCTGGTCGTGGCCGTTTCTCGTGCGCACCGGCATCACCGACTCGTGCGAACTGCGGCTGTTCAGCCAGGGCCCCACGGTCGTCGGAGCCGCCCCCGGATCCCGATCCTTCGACGGTTTCGCGCCTTTGGCATTCGATCTGAAGGTGCACCTGTGGGGCGAGCCCGACCAGCTCTGGCTCCCGGCCGTGGGCATCGAGGCGTTCGTGTTGACGGGCATCGCATCGAAGCCGTTCATCGTCGGCGTCGAGCCCGCCGTCGTGCTGCTCGTCGACCACCGGCTGCCCGGCGACTGGCTCCTCGAGTGGAACGTGGGCTGCTACGGGACGGGTGGCAGCGGCATCCCGGACATCCTCAGCCTGCCCGACCTCGGCGTGCAGTGGGCCCTGCAGAAGCAGCTGACCGAGAGGGTCGCGGTCTTCTACCAGGGCTTCTACAACGCCGCGGGCATCCCGTTCTTTCCCGCCGATCTCGTGAGCGGGTTCGGCGGGCAGTGGAACGTGACGCAGCGGCTCGCGGTGTACGGGAGCTACAACTGGTCGCTCGACGACAGGGGCAGTCCGTCGGGCGGGTCGAGCGGATTCACCTACGCGTTCTGACCGCGCGGCCCGCCGGGCGCGGACGCCCGGACGCGGTGCCGGCCGTCAGGGCTGGACGTCAGGGCTGGACGTCGAGCGCGAACACGGGCCCGAGCGTCTCGTTGCCGCCGGCCCCCGCGATGCCCTGGGGCCGCAGTTCCAGCGTGCCGCCGCGCACGATCGCGCCGGTCGGGCCCGAGCCCGCGATGAGCACCCGCCGGGGCGGCGCGGGAGCGAACGCCGGCGCACCCGAGGCCGGCGCCGGTTCGACTTCCGATACGAGCGCCTCACGGCCGGCGGGGTCGATCACGTCGCAGACCAGGGAACGCATGTCCGCGGGCGTGGATCGTCCGGGATGACGGATCCAGACGACGACCCGGCTCCCCGGCGTGAGCGTCGTGATGTCCACCGCGTCGAGCACGTGAGCCGTGACGCGAGCCGGCTGCACCGCGCCGGCGTTCCGCGGGCCTTCCGCCGCGACCGGGCCGGCGGCCACCGGAACCGGGGCGTCGTGGTCGGGCACGTCGGTGGCCTGGATCACCTGCATGCCGCGGTCGGCGAGCCGGGCGAGGTCGCCCGTGAGCGCGAAGCCGCCGCCGATGATGGCAAGGGCGAGGCAGGTGCCGAGGACGTTCTGCATGGTGGTGGTTCCGGCAGGATCCCGGTGCATCCCGGGCCGACAATCATGCGCCACGCTGCGTGCGCTGCGCGCGGCCGGGAAAGGTGTCGGCAGGGCCGGGCGGAAGAACGCGAGCGGCATGCCGGTCCTGACGGTCGCGCGGGGCGCCGGCGGTGATGTACAACGGGACATTTCGCCCCTCCTCAACCCGCTCCCGAGTCCCGATTCCATGCCCCCGCGTCCATCGTCGACCGGCTCCGAGGGCGTGCTGGTCTCGGTCCTCACGCCGCCGGGACGAGGGGCCCTGGCGGTCGTCGGGGTGGCGGGCGGCCGCGCGGCGGTGATCGTCGACCGACTGTTCGTGGTCCGTTCTGGACGGCCGGTCGCGGCGCGGGAGGACGGGTCGATCGTGTATGGGACATGGCGGGCGACCGGCGAGGATGTGGTGGCGGTGCGGCGCGGTGCGGACGTGGTGGAGGTGCACTGCCATGGCGGGGTCGCGGCGGGGGCGGCCGTGACCGCGAGCCTCGTCGCCGCCGGCGCCGCGGAGGTGCCGTGGGCGGCATGGCTGGCCGCGGCCGGCGCGAGGCAGACGGTCGTCGAAGCCCACGAGGCCCTGGCCGGCTGCGGAGGCCCGAAGGCGGCGCGGATCCTCGCTCGCCAGGCGGCCGGCGGCCTCGACGCGGCGATCAGTCACATGCACGCGCTGATCGAGGCGGGGCAGCCGGCGGCGGCCGCCGCGGCCCGCGACCGACTCCTACGTGCGGCACGGGTCGGCATACGGCTGGTGCGGCCGTGGCGGGTCGTGGTCGCGGGGCTCGTCAACGCGGGGAAGAGCAGCCTCGTCAACGCGCTGGCTGGACATGCGCGGAGCCTCGTGTCCCCCGAGCCGGGCACGACCCGCGACCTCGTCACGACACGGGTCGTCCTCGACGGCTGGGAGGTGGACCTGATCGACACGGCCGGCTTCCGCGACGGGGGTGATGTGGCGGGGCGGGTCGAGCGGGCGGGCATCGCCCGGGCCGAGGCGGCGGCGGCCGACGCGGACCTCGTGCTCCGCGTGTGGCCCGCCGACACCGGGCCGCGGCCGGAACCGCGGCCGGGGGTCGAGATCCTCGTCGTGTCGAAGATCGATCTCGCTCCGTCGGCCCGCGGATGGCCCGCGGACGCAGTGCCGACCTCGGTGGCCACAGGGACCGGCATCACCGATCTGGCCGCGGCGATCGTCGCGAGACTGGTGCCGGAGGAGCGCACCGACCCCGACCTGCTGACCGGTGCCGTGCCGTTCACCACGCGACAGATCGAGTTGATCGAGGAGGTTGTCATCCGCTGAAGCCACCCGAGGAACCGCGAACGCCACGACCGTGTCGGCAGGAAGCCCGGAGCGTGCTTTTCGATGGTCCGCGCCGTCCTTGTTCAAGCCCCCGGCGGCACCTGGGGGACTCCGGGTGGCCCCGGTTCCCGGTCCTCATGCGGATCGAGCGCAGATGCCGGGAACGTTCCGACATCGCATCGCATGGCGGACGGTCTCCGCCGCGACGCGGAGTCCCCGGGCTTCCGCCCCGGGGCTTGCATGAGCGCCACCGGTTCCGACGGCCTCCGCGGACCCCGTTCGGCCCGTGCATCCAGCCGTCATCCGGCCTCACGCGTCGGATGGCCTCTCCGTCGTGGAGCGGCCGCGGATGTACAGCCGGATCGGGATCTCCCGAAACGGCAGCACGTCGTGGAAGGTGTTGAGCAGGTAGCGCCGGTAGGGGTCCGACACGCTCCGCGGCGCGCTGGCCGAGATCACGATCGTCGGCGGGGCCACCTCCACCTGCGTCGCGTAGAACAGCCGCACCGGGCGGCCGCGGGGATCGGCGGGGGGCTGGTTGGCAGCGACGGCGTCGCGGAGCGCGTCGTTGAGCCGGGCGGTGGGCACCCGCTCGTGGCTCTGGCGGAAGAGCCGCTGGGCGGTGTCGACCGTGGCCTTGGCGTTGCGGCCCTTCGTGGCGGTGACGAAGGCCACGGGCGCCCAGGGCATCGTGGGGAAGGTGTCGCGCAGGTAGGTGGCCCACTCCCGTTTCTTCACGTCGGCGGCGTAGAGGTCCCACTTGTTGACCACGAACACGACCGGCTTGGCCTCCTCCGTGATCGTCTCGGCCAGCTGCTTGTCGACCTTTCCGATCGGCTCCGTGGCGTCGAAAAAGAGCAGCACCACGTCGGCCCGGCGGATGCTCCGCTGGGCCCGGTGGGTGGAGTAGAAGTCGATGTCGGTGGTGCGGCTCTTCGTGCGGCGCAGGCCGGGCGTGTCGATGGCGAGGAATGAGCGGCCGTCGACCTCGAAGCGCACGTCGATGCTGTCGCGGGTGGTGCCGGCCACGGGGCTCGTGATCACGCGGTCCTCGCGGGCCAGGGCGTTGACGAACGTGCTCTTGCCGACGTTGCGGCGGCCCACGATCGCCAGCTTCATCTCCGGCAGGGCCGCGGTCTCCGGCTCGTCGCCACCGCGCGGCGGCAGCCGCGACACGATCGCGTCCACGAGCGGGCCGCGGTTGCGGTGCTGCCTGACGCTGACCACCAGCGGCGGGCCGAAACCCAGCGCCGCGAACTCCTGGGCCTGGGCGTCGAAGGCCGGGGCGTCGGCCTTGTTGGCCACGAGCAGCACCGGCGCCCCGGCGCGACGGATGCGCTGCGCGACCTCCGTGTCGATGCCCACGAGGCCGGCCCGCACGTCGACGACGAACACGATCACGGCGGCCTCGGCCAGGCCCGACTCGATCTGGGCGTCGATCTGGGCGGTGAGGCCGTCGGGATCGTCGAAGCCCATGCCGCCGGTGTCGACGAGCTCGACGATGCGGCCGTCGAGCTCGACCCGCTGCACGAGCCGGTCGCGGGTCACGCCGGCCGTGGGATCCACGATCGCGATCCGCTTCTCGACGAGCCAGTTGAACAGGCTCGACTTGCCGACGTTGGGACGGCCGACGATGACGACGCGGGGAATCATGCCGTGGCCGCCGCCCGGCCACGGGCAGCCCGGCCGCCGACGAGGGCCGTGACGCTCTCACGGGAGACGGGGCTGATCACACCCAACTCGGTGACGATCGCCGTGATCAGCCGGGCGGGCGTGACGTCGAATGCCGGGTTGTAGGCCCGGGCACCCGCGGGGGCCGCCATCAGGCCGAGCGGCGCGAGCACCTCCTCCTCCGCGCGTTCCTCGATCGGGATGTCGTCGCCGGACTCGATGGCGAGATCGAACGTGCTCGACGGGGCCGCCACGTAGAAGGGCACGCCGTGCTCGCGGGCCAGCACGGCCAGCGCATAGGTGCCGATCTTGTTGGCCGCGTCGCCCCGGGCCGTGATCCGGTCGGCGCCGACGATGCAGGCGGCGATCCGGCCGGTCTTGAGGAGGTGGCCCGCGGCGCCGTCCACGAGCACCGTCACGGGGATGCCACGCTCGACGAGTTCCCAGGCCGTGAGCCGGGAGCCCTGGAGCAGCGGCCGCGTCTCGTCGGCGTAGACCTCGAGTTTCCGGCCCTGGTCCCAGGCCGTGGTGATCGCGGCGAGGGCCGTGCCGGCGCCGCCGGTGGCGAGGGCGCCGGTGTTGCAGTGCGTGAGCACGCCGCCATCGGGCAGGAGCGCCGCCCCGTGCCGGCCGATCGCGTCGCACAGGTGCCGGTCCTCGTCGTGGATCGCGCGGGCCTCGGTGAGCAGCGCGGCCGCGAGGGAGGCCGCCGGGGTCGAGGCCGGCAGGTCGGCGACCGCGGCCAGGCATCGCTCCACCGCCCAGCGCAGGTTCACGGCCGTGGGCCGTGCACAGGCGAGCACGTCGCCGCGGGCCAGCACGTGCGCCCGCGCGGTCTCCGGCCCGAGGCCGTCGCGTACAGCCTCGCCCGCGGCCACGGCGAGGCCGTAGGCACCGGCGATGCCGATGGCAGGTGCGCGCCGGAGCCGCAGTCGCTTGATCGCCTCGACCACCGTGTCGACGTCGCGGCAGGCGATCCACTCGAGCCGCCCGGGGAGAAGCGTCTGATCGAGGACCTCGAGGCCGGCATCAGTCCAGCGGACTGAGGCTGGGACCTGGCATCCTCCAGCATGGGCGTCGCGCAGAAGTTCGATCACGGGCGTCATGTCAGCCACGGTTTCGTCTCTCCGGCCCACATCCGGTCGCGCACGGCCGCACCCGCATTGGAAAAAAGACGGCGACCGCCCGAAGGCGGCCGCCGCCGGATGTTCACGACTGTCGTGGAGCCGAAGCGGGTCGCCCCGTTCGCGGCTCCCGGGCGTCAGTACTGCGGCACGGGCTCGCCGTTACCGCGTGTGCACAACACGTTGTAGGTGTTGGGATCGACGTCGGCACTGATGAACTCGACGTGGCCGTCACCGAACACGTTGCCGATGAGCTTGCCGGCATGGTCCGACGACGGGCCCCAATAGTGGCCGGCCGCAGTGTAGGGACTGCTCGACGCGGGAATTGGCTGAGCTCCCGTGAACGCCAAATGGTTCGGGGTCGGCGAGGGCAGGTTCGTGTAGTTGAACGATCCCGACATCAGCATGATCCGGCAACCGCCCATGTTGTTGGACGTGTTGCTGGGGGTAGTCCACGCC
>JBJTIV010000440.1:0-2077 GCA_046095145.1 Planctomycetaceae bacterium | reverse complement strand
ACGCCGTGCGCGCGGCTCCGCCAGAACCGGCGCGCCGGGCAATCTCCCCGCAGGCGGACCGACTGGTTCCACGTGAAACCGCCGCCTTTGCGCCACCCGCCCGGCTTGCCCAGCCTGCCGCGACGTCATCTTTTCACGTGGAACGCCGCCCCCGCGTCCCGGGCTGGGGCCCACCCGCACTCCCGTCGCTCGCGCTCCTCGCACCGAGCCCCCGCCCGGCTGCGGCCGCGACGGCCCAAGCGAAAACCGGCCGGATGCCGGTGTGTCGCGTGAAGCTAGTCCAGCGGGTTGAACACCAAGCCGCTCGCGAGCTTCGGGTAGAAGTACGTGCTCTTCGCGGGCATCCGCTCGCCGGTTTCGCTCACCGTGCGGATGTCCTCGACCGTGGCCGGCATCACCAGGGCGGCCAGCGGGTAGCGGCCCGTCTCCAGGCCCTCCACCACCTCGCGGACCAGGTGCACGTAGCCGGGGGTGGGGATCGCCTTCGCGCCGAGCAACTCGCCCACGAGCAGGCGGTGAAGGATGGCCACGCCCAGGCTCCTCCAGGCCGGGCCATGGTCCGCGGCCACGGCGTCCATCCGGGCCCGGCCCGCGGGCGTGATCCGCACCAGCGACCAGGTCTGGTCGCCGGCCGTGTAGAGACCGAGAGTGCCCTGCTCGTTCTCGGCCTCGATCTCCCTCCACACGGCCGCCGCCGCAGCCGGCCCGTGGCCCGCCGGCCGGACCGTGAACGCGTCGCCCAGCCGTCCGATGAGATCCTTCACGCTCGCCACGGCCGGCTCCACGAACAGCCGATGCGTGGGCAGCACCACGAGCCCCGGGTCGCTCATGCCCACGAGCATCATGAGCACGAAGTTGGCGGGGTGGTCGGACGGCAGGGGCCGGCCGCCGTGATCGGCCTCCCAGGCCGCCGCCACCTCGTCGCGGTAGTTGCAGGCGGTCTCGTAGCGGTGGTGGCCGTCGGCGATGAACACGGGCTTGGGACCCATGAGGCCGGCCACCTTGGCCGCCACGGCCTCGTCGGCCAGCGGCCACATCCAGCTCTTCACCCCGAGGTGGTCTGTGGCCTCCACCGGCGGCTGGCCGGCCACGGCCCCGTCGAGGAGGTTCTGCACCTCGCCGGCCGGGTCGGGATAGAGCCCGAACACCTGGGAGAGGTTGGCCCGGCAGGCCCGCGTGAGCAGGAGCCGGTCCTGCTTGGGGCCGCTCATCGTCTCCTCGTGGGGATGGATGTTCCCGGTGCCGAACCGCTCGAGCCGCACCCGGGCCATCACCCCGCGGCGGACGTGGGTTGCGCCCTCGACCTCGAACTGCTGGTGGTAGACGTAGAGCGCCGCGGCCGGCTCCTGCATCACCACCCCCTGCTCCCGCCACTCCCGCAGGAACTTGGCGGCCCGGGTGTACTTGTTGGCCCGCTCGTCGTCGCCCGGCTCCTCGCGGTTGAGCTCGAGCCGGATCACGTTGGCAGGATGCCGCTCGTAGAGCGCCGTCTGCAGTGCCGCATCGATCACGTCGTAGGGGGGCGCGATCACCTGCGACAGTGCGCCGACGTGCTTGGGGTCGTAGCGGAGGCCGCGGAGCGGGGCGACGGTGGGCATCGTGAACCTGGCTGCTCGGGGGCTGGAGGAAGCGAGCCGGGATCGTAGCAAATCACCCTGCGGCGTTTCCCGTGAAACACCGTGCTCCGGGGTTGCCGATGCCGCCTCGCCCGGACGTTCGCTGCGGCCCTCCGGGCCTCCGCTCACTCCGTGGCGTCTGCGCTCCGCCATCCATGGCTCCGCTCGCCGCCAAGGCCGGCTCGACGGCACCGGCAACCCCTCGCTGGGTCCAGCCTCTCCCGTCAGGAAGCCCCAAGTGCCAGCGCGGGGAATGCGGCCCGCCACTTCACCCGGCCACCGCGGAACTGATTGGCCTTCCAACCACACCCGTCGTTCGGGATGAGCACGAGCTTCACGAACCAGGTGCTCGCCCAACTCGCCCTCTGGCAGGACCCCGACAAGTACGACGTGGGCGTCCACCTGCTCCCCAAGAAGCTCGACGAGGAGGTGGCCCGGCTGCACCTCGACAAGCTGGGCGT
>JBJTIV010000439.1:0-3901 GCA_046095145.1 Planctomycetaceae bacterium | reverse complement strand
ACGAGATCCTGGAGATGCTCGACGCCGAACTCGCCGCCTTCATCGGCACCGAGCGGGCGGCCCGGGTGCGGTTCTTCATCACCTACGAGCACACCGAGGAGCAGATCGTGGAAGCCGTGGAGATCCTCGCCGACGTCGTCGCCGAGGCCTGAGGGTAGGGCCGGCAGCCTGGCGCGTGACGGACGCTTCCCGCGAGGAAGCCCCAAGCGCGAGCGCGGGGAATGCGGGTAGTCGCCTCCGTGAGCCACCGCGGTGCCGTCGGCGCCCGCCGCCCGCTCTCCCGTCGCTCGCGCTCCGGGCTTCCTGACGGAGCGAACGTGCTTGTTCAAGCCCCCGGCGGCAGCTGGGGGACTCCGGATGGCACCGGCACCCGGTCTCCGCCACGACGCGGAGTCCCCGGGCTTCCGCCCGGGGCTTGCATGCGCGGCCCCGGTTCCGACTGCCGCCGCGGAGCGACGGACGTCACGGCGATGCCGTGGCCACCGCGCCGAAGAGCCGGTCGCGGCAGGCGGGCCAGCGGCGGACGAAGGACTCGGTCACCACGAGCAGCGCCGGCAGGAACAGGAGCTCGGCCACCGTGGCCGCGGCCACCGCCGCGCAGGCCAGCACGCCGAAGCCGGCCAGCGACGGCACGCTCGACGCCGTGACCGTGGCGAAGCCCACGCCCAGCACCACGCCGCCGATCACGACGGCGTTGCCCATCTCCGCCACGGCGCGCCGCACCGCCGTGGCCACCGACACGCCCTCCCGCCGGTGCCGCGAGAGCGCCGCGAGCAGGTGGACGGTGTCGTCGACGGCCAGGCCGAGGCAGACGTTGAACACGATCACGGTCGCCGGCGTCAGCGGCCGGTTCGTGGCGGCGAGCACCGCGGCGAGCACGGCCAGCGGAAACAGGTTGGGCACCATGCTCACGAGGCCCGCCAGCGGCGAGCGGAAGGCGACCGCGAGGATCGTGCCGATCACCACCACCTCCAGGAGCAGGCTCGAGCCGAGGTCGTGCACGAGCTGCCGGAGGTTGCGGGCCGACACCACCGACATGCCCGCCAGCTCGAAGCGCCAGCCCGGATGGGCCCGCTCGAGGGCGTCGAGCTCGCCGTCGACCTGCGTGTAGACGCCCTCCAGCCGCCGCGAGCCGATGTCGCCCACGCGGGCCCGCACCACCGCCAGCCGCTCGTCGGGCGCGACGAGGCCGCGGAAGGCCGCGGGGTCGAGCCGGTGGCGGGCCCGGTCGGTGAGCGGCTCGGCGACGCTTGCCAGCGAGACCGGCCGCGAGATGCCCTCGGCACGGTCGAGCACGCCGTGCACCTCGTCGAGGGAGGCGAGGACCGCGCCGTCGCGCCAGTCCACGTCGTCGGGCCAGCCGACCACCACGTCGACGCCCATCGCCCCGCCGAACTCCGCGTCGACGCGGGCCAGGGCCTGGGCGGCGGGCGTGTCCGCGGGGAGCGAGTCGCCCACGCGGATGTCGGCGTCGAGGCCGACGGCCGACAGGCCGAGCAGCAGCGTGGCCGCACAGGCGACCGCGGCCAGCGGCCGCGCGTGCCGCACGCTGAACGCCGCCAGCACGTTGGCCGCGCGGCCCGCGAGGCGGTAGGACCGGCCGAGCCGCAGGCCGCTGCAGCAGGGCAGGGCGGCGACGAGCGGAGTGAGGAGCGTGACGGCCGCGAAACTCGCCAGGGCCCCCACGGCCGCCGCGATGCCGAAGCCGCGGACCGCGTCGATGCGGGCGGTGGCCAGCGAGGCGAAGCCGACGGCCGTCACCAGGCTCGTGAGGCCGCAGGCCGGGCCGATGCGCCGCACGGCGCCGGCGGAGACGGCCAGCGGATCGATGCCGCGCCGGACGCCGCGGCGCATGTCCTCGATGAAGTGGATCGAGTCGCAGGTGCCGACCACGAGCGCCAGCGACGGCACCACGGCCGTGAGCACGTTGACCGGGGCGCCGATCAGGCCGAGCAGGCCGAGCGCCCAGATCGCGCCCACCGTGGGGGGCACGCAGGCCACCACCGTGGACCACAGGCTGCGGGCCGCGAGCGCCGAGATCGCCACGGCGAGCACGAGGCCCGCCGAATTGAAGACGAGCATGTCGCGGCGGAGGGCGCGGAGGGCCTGCTCGCGGAGGGCCGGCATGCCGGTGAGCTCCAGGTCGAGGGCGGGCGACTCGGCCCGCGCGGCGGCGATGGCCGTCTCGAGGCGGTCCACGATCTCCGGCTGGAGCGGCGGCCGGTCGGCCCCCGGCACGAGCCGCACGAGCACCAGCGACGAGCCGGCGTCGGCGGAGAGCATGTGACCGGCCACGAGCGGGTGTCGCTCCGAGCGGGCCTTCGCCGCCGCCCGGGCCTCGGCGTCGAGGCCCGCGTCGTGCCGCGGAATCACCGGCAGCAGTCCGCCGATCCGCCCCTGCCGGCGCACGTCGAAGATCGACCGCACCTCGGCCACGCCCTCCACGCGGCGCAGCCGCTCGACCGCGACGCGAAGCGCGGCCAGCGGCTCGGCGGCGAAGATGTCGCCGTCGCGGGCCGTGGCCCGGACGATGCAGTCGAGGTCGGGCGCGCCGAAGGTGGCGGCCACCTCGTCGAGCAGGCGGAAGTCGCCGGCGTCGCCGCCCACGAGCGATCGCAGGTCGTCGTCGAACCGCAGCCGGAGGAGGCCCCACGCGGCCAGGGCCGTGAGCACGGCGGCCAGCGTCCAGCCGGCCGCCCGCCAGGCGGCCAGACCGCCGCGGCCGGCCGTCATGGCGCCGGCGGCGCCGGCAGCAGGTGGCGCTCGGCGGGATCCACGATCCAGCCGCGACACTCCGGCGCCCGGCAGCGGCAGGGGATCGCCGCATCCGCCGGCCAGCTGTAGTCGATCAGCAGTTCCTCCCCCGGTCCGATCGGGCGGATCGTCTGCATCCACAGGCGGTCCTCCTCCGGGGATTCCTCCCAGTAGAAAATCTCGCAGTTCGGATCGCAACCGTGATTCACGAACCGGAACGGCGCGGCCGGTTCGAGGAGCCGACCGCTGCCGAGTTCCATGACGTAACTCGAGTCGGCGGGATGCCCGTCGAGCACGGTGCCGAGGATCTCCCCGAGCACGCGGCGGGGGGCGAGCCGCCGCCGGGCGAACACGCCGCGGCCGACGGCCGTGTCACCCACCCGGAGCAGCGTCGAAAGGCCCGGGCGGCCGGCCCCCCGGAGCCGGGGAGGGCGGAAAGACGGCGAGAGTCGATCGGGCATACGGGCGGGTCGGGCTGCAGGCCATGGTGTGACGCGGGTCGCGAACTCTACCGGCAGACCCCGCGCACGGTCAACGACGCGCACGATCCACGCCGGGAGGCGCGACGAGGGCGGTCGGAGTCGGGAACTCGCATGCAAGCCCCGGGCGGAAGCCCGGGGACACCGCGTCGCGGCGGATACCGTCTGCCATGCTCCACGATGTCGCGTGGGCTTCGTCACGTCGCTCGATTCGCACGGGCATGGGTGCCGGTGCCACGCGGAGTCGCATCGAGGAGGCGGAAAAGTTTGGAGCGGTATCGCCCAACCACCCGGAGTCCCGTCGAGGAGGTGGAAAAGTCTGAGGCGGTATCGCCCAACGGCCCGGAGTCCCGTCGAGGAGGCGGAAAAGTCTGAGGCGGTATCGCCCAACCACCCGGAGTCCCGTCGCATCCGCTGCGGGCGTGGGGTGGCGGCCACCCGGGGCACGCCCGGAGGGCCCGGGGGCTTACCGCCGGCGGCGCCGGCCGCAGGTGGCGCTCGGCGGGAGCCACGATCCAGCCGCGACACTCCGGCGCCCGGCTGCGGCAGGGGATGGCCGCAGCCGCCGGCCCGCGGTCGGCGATCAGCCGTTCCTCCCCCGGTCCGATCGGGCGGATCGTCTGCATCCACAGGCGGTCCTCCTCCGGGGATTCCTCCCAGTAGAAAAT
>JBJTIV010000438.1:0-2176 GCA_046095145.1 Planctomycetaceae bacterium | reverse complement strand
ACCGACATCTCGCTGCTCAACGGCACGGGGCTCTACGGCACGCCGTCGTATCTGCCCGCGGCGAGCCTGGGGGCGCTCGGTGGGGTGGGCGTGCCCGTGATGGCCAGCGTGCCGGAGCCGGGCACGTGGGCGCTGGCGATCATGGGCCTCGCGGCCCTCGCCACCACCCGCCTGCGGCGCACCGCCGCCAGGGCCACGAGGCCGATGGCGGCGAGCCCCGCCGCCGCCGGCTCGGGAACGACGGCCATCTGAAGGCCGCGGATCGGCTCGTCGCCCGCGGACAGGCCCGCCGTCGCCGCGGCGGTCGTCATCCCGGGCGCGAGCGTCGAGCCACGGCCGAACACCACCGACCCGATCACGCTGCCGGCACCGCCGAGCGTCTGCCCCGGCGTCAGCACGAGCCCCGAGCCCAGGGCGGTGACGTCGAGCCGGGCGCCCGCGGCGACGTCGATCGACCGCGACGAATCGAGCGCGGCGGTGGAGGTGACGGCCAGGGTGCCCTGCTCCACGAGCGTCGCGCCCGCATAGAGGTTGTTGGCATCGAGCACCACCGTGCCGCCGCCGGTCTTCCGCACCGGGAGCGTGCCGGAGATGATCGCGTGGCCGGCGGCCGCCTGCGTCAGGGTCGCGCCGGTCGCCGCGACGAGCACGGCCGGGACCGGCGTCAGGTCGATGCCGTAGTAGTCGGCGATCGCCGGCCCCATGTCGGCGCCCATGCGGCGGTAGTCGTCGGACGTGTTGGGCACGCCGGCCACGGGGCCGAGCTGGTAGGTGCCCTCCAGCGTGATCGCCATGACCGAATCCCAGGCCGGCTGGATCGAGTAGCGGTCGTGCATCATCGACTCCACGTAGGACCGGCCGGAGAGCGTCGACTGCGGATCGGTCGTGCGGAGCGCGCCATAGGCGCTCCGCCCCTTGAACGCCGCGACCCAGCGGTCCTCCAGCGCCCGCACCTCCGCGGTCACGCCCGACGTGGGATAGCTCGCCTGGTGCACGAAATGGAACGGATACCCCTCGCCGTGCGAGGCGTGGAGGTTCAACAGCAGGCTGATCGGGGTGGCGCCGGGTTTCGTCGCGGTGCCCATGAAGCCCTCGATCGTGCTCCGCATGGCCACGATCTCCGGCACGGTCGAGGTGTAGGGGGAGGCCCACTGCGTCTCCAGGTTCACGCTCGACGCGTTGGTGCGGTAGTTGCCCAGGGCCACGCCGTCGGGGTTGGCCATGGTCACGACGTTCACGATCGCGCGTCCCAGCAGCGTCTGCGCCTCGCTGCTCCCGCCGGTCAGCCAGCCGACGAGCCCCTCGGCCATGAAGTGCGCCGGCGTCTCCGAGGGATGGACGGCCGCATGCACCCACACCCGCTCCTTGCCGGCGTCGGGCACGGTGGAGTCGGTGAGGGTGTGCATCACGATGTCGCGCGACTGCACCGAGCGGCCGATGACCTGCTCCTGCACGAACGGATGCCCCGCGACCGAGCCCCGGAAGCGGTCGAACATGCCGAGCGTGTAGGGGAAATACTTCGCCAGCCGGACCGAGGTGACGCCCGGGGGGGTCGTCACGGTGAAGGACTGCGTCTGGGACTGCGACGAGTAGGTCGGCGTGACGCCGGGCACGCGCTGGTAGGTGAGGCCGCCGTCGAGGCTCCACACGGGCGTGATGATGTCGGTGTAGCCGGACCGGGTGAGCGACAGGTCGAGCCTCGTGCCGTTGACCGCGTCGAGCCCGCCGACCTCGAAGTGCCACCAGCGCCGGAAGCTGTCCGGCAGCGACGTGTTGCCGTTGTCGTCGCGCATCGGGGCGGTGATCCGCCACGACGCCGTGCCCTGCGTGACCACCACGCCGGAGGTGTCGATGCTCATCATCTCGCCGAGCATCGTGCGCACGACGGGCTGCCCCGCGGCGGGCCGCATGCCCGCCACCGCCAGGAGCAGCGCGGGCAGCCACGCGACTCGCCCGAGTCGAGCATGCAGGGTCACGGCTCGGGCTCCCCCGAGCGCCGCAGGACGCAGGGCGATTCCACGATCTCGAGCGTGCCTTTGTCGGCGTCGAGCCGCACCCGTGCGCCGTGCGGCAGCGTGGCGTTGTCGGTGACGTGGCCCGCGGGAAAGCCCAGCACCGCCGGCTTGCCGGATCGGCGAGATCCTCCGCGAGTATCTCGCCCGCTCCGGCAAGCCGG
>JBJTIV010000437.1:0-2648 GCA_046095145.1 Planctomycetaceae bacterium | reverse complement strand
GATCGTCCGCGTGATCGCCTCGTCGGCCTGCGCGGCGATCTCCAGCCGCACGGCCTGCCCCCGCTGCCGCGCCTTGAGCCGGTCCTCGATGAGCTTGAGCATGTCGTCCGACTCCTGCTCGAGCAGCTCGAGGTCGCTGTCGCGGGTGATGCGGAAGGTGGTCCAGGAGTCGACGTCGAAGCCCCCGAAGAGCTCCGGCAGCGGGGCCAGGCAGTGCGGCTCGAGATCGCCGCCCAGGCCGACGGGGCGATCACGCGGACGATCATCGAGGACGAGGGCCTGCAGGGGGGCGACGGCCCCGGCGACCGCTACGGCGAGGTGTATCGGATCGACGGGCCGCTCGACCTCACCGCGCTGTGGGAGCTCCATCGGCTGCCCGGCTACGAGCGGCTTCGCGACAAGCCGTTCACGCCGCGGCCGCCGCGGGGCCTGGAGCGGCGCAGCGGCGACATCTTCTCGGCGATCGCGCAGCGCGACGTGCTGCTCCACCATCCCTTCGACTCGTTCGATCCGGTCGTGGAGTTCGTGACGAGCGCCGCCAGCGACCCGCGCGTGCTGGCCATCAAGCAGACGCTCTACCGCACGAGCGGCGACTCGCCGATCCCGCGCGCCCTGATCACGGCGGCCGAGTCGGGCAAGCACGTGACCGCGCTCGTGGAGCTCAAGGCCCGGTTCGACGAGGCCAACAACGTGAGCTGGGCCCGGCAGATGGAGCGGGCGGGCGTGCACGTCGTGTTCGGGTTCCTCGACCTCAAGACGCACTGCAAGGTGTCGCTCGTGGTGCGGCAGGAGGGGCAGGGTCTCAGGCGCTACGTGCACCTCGGCACCGGCAACTACAACCCGGCCACGGCGCTGCAATACACCGACCTCGCGCTGTTCACGGCGCACGAGGGGGTGCCCGCGGACGCCTCGGCCCTGTTCAACCTGCTCACGGGCTACTCGCAGGGACACGATTGGAAGCGGCTCATCGTGGCGCCGGAGCACCTGCATAGCCGTACGATCGAGCTCATCCAGCAGCAGGCCCGCCGCGCGGAGGCCGGCCGGCCCTCGCGGATCTTCGCCAAGCTCAACTCGCTGGTGGACCACCGGGTGATCGAGGCCCTCTACCGGGCCAGCCAGGCCGGGGTGCCGATCGACATCGTGGCCCGGGGCATCTGCTGCCTCCGGCCGGGCGTGCCGGGGCTCAGCGAGACGATCCGCGTGCGCAGCATCGTCGACCGGTTCCTGGAGCACAGCCGGATCTACGTGTTCGGGCCCGACGAGGAGGCGCAGGTGTTCCTCTCGAGCGCCGACTGGATGCCGCGGAACTTCTTCCGACGCGTGGAGGTGATGGTGCCGGTGCGCGCGCCGGACCTGGCGGGGAGGATCCTGCGGGAGATCGTGCCGGTCTACCTGGCCGACAACACCCGCGCCCGGGAGCTGCGCGCCGACGGCAGCTTCCACCTCGTGTGTCGCCGGCCCGACGAGCCGGCGCGGCGCTGCCAGATCGAGTTGCTGGAGCAGCGCGGGGCGGCCGGCGGCGACGCGATCCTGGCCGGGCCCGCGTCGTGAGTCCGCGCGCGGTCTGCTAAAATCGTCGCAGCACCAGGAACAGCCGCGATGGCAGAGGACCACTACGAGACGCTCGGCGTGCCGCGGACGGCGTCGGCCGAGGACATCCGCAAGGCCTACCGGGACCTGGCGCTCAAGTACCACCCCGACCGCAACCCCGACGACAAGGCGGCGCAGGAGAAGTTCAAGAAGATCCAGTCGGCGTTCGACGTGCTCAACGACCCGAGCAAGCGGGAGATGTACGACCGCTACGGCAGCGCCTTCGAGGGCGTGGGGCCGGGCGGCCCCCGGGGCGGCTGGGGCGGCGGGCCGTTTCCGGGAGGCTTCCCAGGTGGCGGCGCGGGAGGCTTTCCCGGCGGCGGCGAGATCGACCTGGAGAGCCTGTTCGGCGGCGCCGAAGGCTTCGCGGAGATGTTCCGCGGCGCGGGCGGCGGCGCGGGCGCCCGCACGGCGCGCGGCCGCCGGCGGCCCGCGCAGGCGGCCGGCGCGGACGTCACGGGGCGGATCACGATCCCGTTTCGGCTCGCGATCGACGGCGGCAAGGCCGACTTCCAGGTGGATCGCGGCGGGTCGCGCGAGACGATCGAGGTGAAGATCCCCATGGGACTCCCCGACGGCGCGCGGATGCGGCTGCGCGGGCAGGGGCTGCCCGGCACCGGCGGCCCGGCGGGCGACCTGCTGCTCGAGGTGCACGTGGAGCCGCATCCGGTGTTCCGCCGAGACGGCGACATGCTCGAGGTGACGGTGCCGGTGACCGTGGCCGAGGCGATCGCCGGCGCGAAGGTCGACGTGCCCACGCCCTGGGGCACGATCACGCTCAAGATCCCGCCGCGCACCTCGAGCGGCCGCAAGCTGCGGGCCGGCGGCATGGGCGTGCGGCACGCCAACGGCTCCAAGGGCGATCTGATCGCCGAGGTGCAGATCGTGCTGCCCGAGGCGGCCGCCCCTGCGGCCTTGGACCGGCTGCTCGAGGCCGCGCAGGCGGCCGATGGCGCGGCGAATCCGCGGGCGGCGCTGCGGTGGTGACCTCGCCGGGCCGGAGATTCCCGCGGGCGGCCAGGCTCCTGCGGCCCGCCGACTTCACCCGCGTCTACGGC
>JBJTIV010000436.1:0-4865 GCA_046095145.1 Planctomycetaceae bacterium | reverse complement strand
GTGCACCACCAAGCTCGGCATCTCGACCATCGGCGACCTCGTCCGGCGGACGGCCGGGGATCTGCTGGAGTGCAAGAATTTCGGCGTCACGTGCCTCAACGAAGTGCGGGAAAAGCTCTCGGAGCGGGGGCTGCGGCTGCGGGGCGAGTGAGCTCCACCGCCGGTCGCAAGTCGCGGCCCGCCAAGGGCTTGAAACACGCGGTCGCATGCCGGTCGTTTGCGGCCGAGGGGGGTTCTCGGTAGCCTCGATCGTTCCGGTTCACGACCGGCGGATCGAGTCTCCACGAACCCGGACAACCCCCGCATGACGACCGCGAGTCTCAAGGACAAGCCGGTTCGCGACCTGGCCCGCCTGGCCCGGCAGCACGGGGTGCGGGGCTGGCACTCGATGCGGAAGGACCAGCTCATCAGGGCGTTGCTGCGCCGGGCCAAGACCGGTCTCGATCCCGCGGGGTCGTCGGTCGTGACGGCCGGCGCATCGGCCCGCTCCGAGGCCGACCCGGAGGTGGCCCGGAGGATCGCGGAGGCCCGGGAGCGACTGGCCCGCGCCAAGAACCTGACCACTCGCGCGGAGACCGGGCGGGCCGCGCAGCCCGCCCGCGACCGCATGGTGCTGATGGTGCGCGGCCCCCACTGGCTGCACACGTTCTGGGAGGTCACGCCGCGGAGCGTGGTCCGGGCGCAGGCGGCCCTCGGCCAGGAGTGGCACGCCGCCCGCCCCGTGCTCAGGCTGCTCCGCCTCGAGGCGGGGCTCAACGCCTCGGCCTCGGCCTGCCTCGTCCGCGAGATCGAGGTGCACGGCGGCGTCAAGAACTGGTTCATCGACGTGCGCGAGCCGATGCGCTGCCGCGTCGAGCTCGGCTACCTCTCGTCGTCGGGGCGGTTTCACTCGCTCGTGCGCAGCAATGCCGTGTCGGTGCCCCCGGCCACGCAGGGCGACACGCTCGACTCCCACTGGGGCGACATCGTGGGCGACTGCGACCGCATCTACGCGATGAGCGGCGGCTTCTCGCCCGAGAACAACAGCACGGAGCTCCAGGAACTGTTCGAGGAGCGGCTGCAGCGGCCGATGACGCCGCCGGCGCGGCGGCCCAACGCCTACGACATCGAGGACGACGAGGAGGATCGGGCGGAGTTCCAGCTGCAGGTCGACGCCGAAGTGATCGTCTACGGCGCCACGCAGCCCGCGGCCCGGGTCACGCTCCAGGGGGAGCCGGTGAAGGTGCAGCCCGACGGCACCTTCCGCGTGCGGGTGGACATGCCCAACAAGCGGCAGGTGCTGCCGATCGTGGCCAGCGCCCCCGACGGCACGGCCCGCCACATGGTGGTCATGGCCGTGGAACGCAACACCAAGTCGCTCCATCCCGGCGGCCGCGACTCGGGTGAGCTGTGATTCGCGCCGGCGCCGCCGTCCCGGCGTCGGCTTCGGCTTACGGTCGCCGGGCGAAGCCCGGCTTCCCGAGCGCGCACGACTGTGCCCACAGCCGGACGTTCGCTCCGGCCATCCTGGCCTGCGCTCTCTCCGCGCTGGCTGCGCTCCGCCATCATGGCTTCGCTGGCCAGCGAGGCCGGCTCACCGGCACGGGCCACCCCTCTCGAACCTTGCAGGGCCGCTACAATGCGATGGCAGTGGGCTGGAGCGACTCGTTGTTGAACGTCTTCGTGGAAGAGGAGTGTGCGGCGATACGTTTTCTGCCATGTTCGTGCTGAGCCGACACCATGCCGGTGAGCTCTTAACGAGGCTCGTTGGGGGCCGGACATCGTCCTGGCAGCGCGTCACGCCGGCGGGCTTCACGGCCCGTCCGGATCACGTGCCCCGGGATCCAAGGCACCCCCGTCTTATTTGAACGAGCTCTCCGCATATCGCGGCACCACGGCATCGCGGTGGAAAACGTATCGCCGCCCGCTCCTCCGCGACGGACCGGTCACGCCGGTCCCGTCAGCCGATCGACCGGTTCGGCCTCCCGCCCGCGGCGGCGGCGCTTCCGCGGCCGCCGGGGCGGCGGCGCGAGCACCGCCAGGGCCGTGACGGCCGTCGTGGCCGCGATCGCCGTCACCATCACGACGCCCAGGCCGAGCGCGATGCGGCCGCAGACCGCCGCGGCGGCCGCATCACCCAGGGCCGCCAGCAGCGCGCCCAGGCCGAGCACGACGGCGATCACGAGCGGCACGAGCAGGATCGCGACGACGCACCACGCCAGTCCCCGCCTCAACGTCTTGCGATTCATCGCCCGGATCTTCGCCTCCGCGCCGCCGAATTGCAAAATTGTCGGGCCACGGGCCGCGGCGAGTCAAGGAACGGCCCGACCCCGCGGATGCGGGCCGGAGGGCTGCCGGGGTACGATCTCGCCTGGTCCGCGGCGGCCGCCACGGACGGCACGGATGCTCGCCCGATGCACCTCCCGATCCCGCTGCGTCACGCGGTCTGCGCGGCTCTGCTCGCCGCCGTCGGGGGGGGCGTCCGCGCCGATCGGGTCGAATTGGCCGACGGCCGCCTGCTCGACGGCCGCTTCACCTTCGTCGACGCAGTGGCGGGCGATCCGTTCGCCGACGAGGAGGAGGGCGACCGGCCGAGCGGTCCGATCCTCGTCTGCGACGACGAGCTGGTGCGCACGATGGTCTCCAAGCGACGGGTCGTGCGGGTCGAGCCGGCACCGGTGGATCTGGGCATGGAGCGGCTGCTCGTGCCGCAGCGCGTCCCGGAGCAGGGCCGCCGGGTGGCCGGCATCGGTGCCATCGTGGGGGTCACGCCGTTCGACGACTTCGGCCGCCGGACGCTTTCGCTGGCCACGGCCGACGGCCGCGTCGACGTGGTGCAGGGCATCACCGAGATCACGCCGCGCTGGGTGCGGGTGCAGGGGCTGCAGACCGAACGGCCGCTGATCCTCGACATGCGGCTGGCGACGTCGTCGGTGCCCCACGACGTCCTGCGGCGGGTGATGACGAACCGGCTCGACCGCGACGATTCGGAGCAGCGGCTGCGGCTCGTGCGGCTCCTGCTCCAGGCGGAGCGCTACGAGGACGCACGGCGCGAGCTCGACGACGTGCTCGAGGACTTCCCCGATCTCGCCGACCTGGCGAAGGAGCGGGCCGGCATCGCCCGGCTGGCGGCCGTGCGACTGCTCGACGAGATCCTGCTCCGCGGCCGGGCGGGCCAGGACCGCCTGGCGATCGAACTCCTGGAGCGGTTTCCCGCCGAGGGCGCCGACGTGGAGACGATCGAGGCGATCCGCGAGGCCCGCGACGACTACCGCGGGCGGCGCGAGCGGGCGGCGGCCCTCGTCGACGAGATCCGCCGGCGGGTGTCGCGGCTCGGCGACGCCGCGGACCGCGACGCGGCGACGGCCGTCGCCGACGAGATCGAGCGCGGCCTCACCTTCGCGACGCTCGGCCGGCTGGCCACGTTCGAGCGGCTCGGCCTGGCCCCCGAGGTGCCTCCGGATCGGGCGGTCGCCCTCGCGGTGAGCGGCTGGCTCGGCCTGGGCGGCGTCGACAACCTCAAGGTGGCGCTGTCGGCCGTCCGCGTCCGCGGGTTCGTGCGCGACTACCTTGGATCCACCGCCGGGGCCGAGCGCGACGCCGCGCGGGCGGCGCTCGCCGACGAGGAGGCGGGCGACGCCCGCACGGTCGCGGCCGTGGCCGCGGGCATGCGGCCGCCGCTCGAGCCGCCTCCGGCCGCCGCGTCGGGCCTCCACGAACTCGCGGTGCCCGCCCTCGCGGACGAGCAGCCGCTCGACTGTCTGGTGCAGCTGCCGCCCGAGTACGACCCGCTGCGGCGCTATCCCGCCATCGTGGCGCTCCACGGCGGAGGCTCGGCGCCGCAGGCGGAGCTCGAATGGTGGGCCGGCGTGCCCGACGCCGCAGGCGTGCGGCAGGGGCAGGCCGGCCGCCACGGCTTCATCCTGGTGGCGCCGGCGTGGACCCGACCGGGGCAGTCGGCCTGCGAGTATTCGGCCCGCGAGCATGCGGCCGTGCTCACGGCGGTCCGCGAGTCGCTGCGGAGGTTCTCGATCGACACCGACCGCGTGTTCCTCGCGGGCCATGCTGCCGGGGCCGACGCCGCCTGGGACGTGGCACTGGCGCACCCCGACCTGTGGGCCGGCGTCGTGCTGATCGCGCCCACGGCCGACCGCTACGTGACCCGCTACTGGCCCAACGCGCGGACGCTGCCCTTTTACATGGTCGGCGGCGAGCTCGACGTGGCCAGCCTGAGGCGCAACGCCGTGGACCTCGACCGCTACCTGTCGAAGGGCTTCGACGTGACCTACGTCGAGTATCGGGGACGCGGCCACGAGCACTTCTCCGACGAGATCCTGCGGATCTTCGACTGGCTCGGCCGGAAGCGGCGGACGTTCTTCCCCGCGGAGATCGAGGCCGTGTCGATGCGGCCGTGGGACCGGTTCTTCTGGTGGCTGGAGATGGAGGGCGCACCGGCGCGGACGGTCGTGCTGCCCACGGACTGGCCGCCGCCGGCCAACACGAGGCCCTGCACGGTGGAGGGCCGCACGACGGCCACCAACGGGATCACGGCGCGGTGCGGCGCCGACCGCGTCCGCGTGTGGCTCTCCCCGGAGCTGCTCGATTTCACGCGGCCGGTGACGGTGGCCGTCGACGGCCGCACGCTGCACAAGGGCCCGGTCGCCGCGGACCTCGCGGTGCTGCTCGAGGACCTGCGGCTGCGGTGCGACCGGCAGCACCCGTTCCACGCCGTGGTGGAATCCACCCGCGGCCCACGTGGCAAGTGAAGGCTGCCATCGTCGGCCCATGACTCCCTGAGCCTCCTGACCCGCGTTGAATCTCGGGAGGGGCTGCCCGGGCCCCGGGAGCCGGCCTCGGCGGCCAGCGCAGCCAGGATGGCGCAGCGC
>JBJTIV010000435.1:0-5614 GCA_046095145.1 Planctomycetaceae bacterium | reverse complement strand
GCCCACCTGGCAACCATCGTCGTTCTCCTCACGGTCCCCGACCGGGCGTCGGAGCCACGCCGGAGTTGTACCACGCCATGCGGCGGTCGCCGGGGCGCGGCGGGCCTGCGGCGCCCAAAAAATGACCTTGCCAGCCACGTCATGGTCCGCGATCCTTCGCGACCCCTCACGGCCAGCCCGCCCATGACAGCGCCGCGTTCGATCGTCATCGTCAAGCTGTCGGCCATCGGCGACGTGCTCCATGGCGTGCCGGTCGCCGTGGCGCTCAAGCGCTCCTTTCCCGAGGCGCGGATCGGCTGGGCGGTGGAGGGCCGGGCGGCCGACGTGCTGGCCGGGCACCCGGCCGTGGACCATCTGTTCAGGCTGCCGCGCGGCTGGCTGCAGTCGCCGCGCACGGTGCTCTCCCTGCGGCGGCAGCTCCGCTGGTTCGCGGCCGACGTGACGATCGACCTGCAGGGCCTGTTGAAGAGCGCGATCGTCACCACGCTTGCCGGTGCACCGGTGCGAATCGGCCACGCGCGACCCGAGTCCCGTGAGCATGCCTGGCTCGCCTACAGCCACCCGGTGGTCACGTCCGCCGCGCACGTGGTCGAGCGAAATCTCGCCCTGCTCGAGCCGTTGGGCTGCACGGGCGCGGAGCCCGCCTTCGACATGCCACGTTGGCCCGTGAGCCGCCTGCGCGTGCAGCGCTGGATCTCGGCCCTGCGGCTGTCGCGGCCACCGGTAGTGTTCAATCCCGGGGCCGGCTGGCCCTCGAAGCGCTGGCCGGTCGCGCGGTTCGCCGCGGCGGCCCGGGCAGTGGCGCGGCTCGACGGCCAGCCCGTGATCGTGGTCTGGGGCGGCGAGCAGGAACGGTCTGCGGCGGAGCGAATCGTGTCCGACGCGAGCGGCGGCGCGATCGCGGCGCCGGCGACGTCGCTGCAGGATCTCGGGGAACTGTGCCGACTGTCCCGTGTGTTCGTCTCGGGCGACACGGGGCCCCTGCATCTCGCCGCGGCGGTGGGCACGCCGTGCGTCGGACTGTGCGGGCCCGTGCCGGCGTCCCGCAACGGGCCCTATGGCCGCGGGCACGTCAGCGTGGAGCCGCCTGCCGACCTCCGGCCGGCCTGGGCCGAGCGCAAGACCGACACGGCGGCCATGGCCGCCATCGACGTCGATTGCGTGGTGGCCGCGACGGAGTCCGCGCTGGCCCGCTGCCGGGCCGCCTGACCTGCAGCCGATCCGCCCATTCACCGCGGCGGCCCGCGGCGGGTTTGCCGCTGGACGGCCCACGTGGTACCGTTTTCTCATCAGAGGGGCGGCCTTCTCGAACGCCGCCACGTGTTCCGCCGTCCCGGCGTTTCCGGGCGCGGGCTTCGCCGTGGGCAGACCGACGCCCACTGCGGGTGATGGAACGCACGCAGCGCGAGCAGGTTCACCCAGAGGACTTCGAGTGCATTTGGACGACAGGCCGAGTCGCCCGGCGGAGCCGGGCAGGCCGGAGGGATCGCCCGGGCGACCCCGCCGGCGACGTGGACGGGGCGGGCGGCGACGCGGCGGCGAGGGATCGGGCCGCCACGACCGACAGGTTCACCACGAGTCCGACGGTCCGCGACCGGATCCCAGACCGGATCATGCTCGCGGCCGCGACGATCGCGGTGCCGCACGGCGGCCCGCTCCCCCACCGCCGGCCGCCGGCACGCCGGCAGCGATGGGCGATCGCACCGTGTCGGACTTCCGCGCGTTGGGGCTGTCGGCCACCTCGCTGGCCGCCGTCGACCTCGCCGGCTACACCATGCCCACGCCGGTCCAGGCCGGCCTGATCCCGCGGGCCCTCGCGGGCGTCGACGTGCTCGGCCAGGCCCGCACGGGCACCGGCAAGACGGCGGCCTTCGTGCTGCCGATCCTCGAGCGGATGGTCGAGCCGGGCCGCGGCGGCGGGCCGCGGGCGCTCGTCCTCGTGCCCACCCGTGAACTCGCCGTGCAGGTGAAGGATGAATTCGACAAGCTCGCGGAGGGATCGCGGATCCAGTGCGTGGCCGTCTACGGCGGCAAGCCCATCAAGGGCCAGATCGACAAGCTGGCGAAGCATCCCGCCGTGGTCGTCGGCACGCCGGGGCGGATCCTCGACCACATGAGCCGCGGCACGCTCACCTTCTCGGCGCTCGAGATCGTGACGCTCGACGAGGCGGACCGGATGCTCGACATCGGCTTCCGACCGGACATCGAGAAGATCCTGCGGCGTTGCCCGGAGAGCCGCCAGACGCTGCTTCTCTCGGCCACGGTGCCGCCGCCGGTCCAGAAGCTCGCGACCCGCTACATGCGCGATCCCGAAATCATGGACTTCTCCACCAACGAACTGGCGGTGGAGACGATCGAGCAGCGCTATTTCACGGTCGACCCGACCCGGAAATTCGACCTGCTGGAGCGGCTCATCGAGCGCGAGCAGCCCCGGCAGGCGATCGTGTTCTGCCGCACGAAGCGCGGCACCGACAAGGTCCACGACCGTCTCGCCCGGCGCCGGTCGCGGCACCCCGACGAAGTGGCCTGCATCCACGGCGACCTGGGACAGAACGTCCGCGACCGCGTGATGCGGGCCTTCCGCGAGGGCGCGGTGCGGATCCTCGTGGCCACCGACGTGGTGGGCCGGGGCATCGACGTGTCGAGCGTGTCGCACATCATCAACTACGACATCCCCGAGTTCTGCGACGACTACGTGCACCGCGTGGGCCGGACCGGCCGCATGGGCCGCGAGGGCATCGCCTTCACGTTCGTCGGCCCCGAGGAGGGCCCGCAGCTGACGCGCATCGAGATGCGGATCGAGCGGCTCCTCGAGCGCGACGAGATCGCCGGCTTCGAGGCCTTCGACCGCCGCCCGAAGCCGGCGCCGGTCGAGGCCCTTCCCACCGGCGGCTTCGGGAGGACCGAACCGCCGCCCGCTGCGGAGCCGCCCGCCGCGGAGCCGCCCAAACGGCCGGCCGCCGCTCTGCTCGGCAAGGGACGCGGACCCAAGCGGCACCGCCGGGCGCTGTGAGCGATGGCCGACGTCCCCGGCACGCACTCCTCGCCACGCCCGGACGGTCCCGCCCGCCACGGTTCAAGGTCGTATGGACGCTCGCACGACGAGGGCGCTGAAGCAGCGATTGGAGAGCCTCGCCGAGGCCGGCGTCACGTCGCTGCCGAGGCCGACCCGCGGGGCGGCGGTCGCCGGGACGCAGCCTGAAGCGGAGCCGCCACGGCCGTCCGTCACCCCCGTCGCGCCGGCCGCGACCGATCGGATTCAGGCCCTCGGGCTCCTCCACCAGCAGGTTGCCGGGTGCACGCGCTGTGCGGAACTCGCGGCCACGCGCACGCAGACCGTGTTCGGCGCGGGCAACCCGGCCGCGCGACTGTGTTTCTTCGGGGAGGCGCCCGGGGCGGATGAGGATTCGTGCGGGGAGCCATTCGTCGGCCGAGCCGGCCAGTTGCTCACGAAGATCATCGAGGCCTGCACGCTCACGCGGGACGACGTCTTCATCCTCAACGTGCTCAAGTGCAGGCCGCCGGGCAACCGCACGCCCGATCCCGCCGAGGTGGCCAACTGCCGGCCGTTCTTCGAACGGCAGTTCGAGGTGATCGCGCCGGAGTTCATCTGCTGTCTGGGGACGACGGCGGCCCACGCCCTGCTGCGGACGACCGAGCCGATCGGCCGGCTCCGCCGCCGCTGGTTCGACTACGGTGCCGCGCAGGTCATCTGCACCTATCACCCGTCCTACCTGCTGCGGAATCCCGCGGCGAAAAAGGACGTGTGGGAGGACATGAAGATGCTGATGGAGCGGATGGGGGTGCGGCTCTGACGCTCCCCCGGCGGGATCGGGCCGGTTTTTCTGAAGATGCCGGTCGTGCCGGGCCGATCACCTGTTCGGGTCGTGGGGTGGGGGAACAGCCGCTGACGGGGCCGTGCTGCGCGCGGCCGGACCGAGGTCGGAGTCGGGGAGAGACGTGCGATGGCTCCCGCCACGATGTCGCCGCGGCCGCGCCTGCCCCGCGTGGCCGTCTGGGCCTGGTCCACGGCGTTGCTCTTCGGCGTCGCCGGCTGCACGATCTGCCCGGATCCCTTCGACTACTCGGGACCCGTTCCCAACGGCTCGGCGCCGCAGAACGACTTCCGGGCCCGCTCCAACGGCATCGCCCCGACCGGCGGCGTGCCGCGGCCGTGGCCGCCCGTCGTGCAGGCGGAGCCGCGGCCGGCCGACGGGCCCCGCGCCGAGACGACGGTCGCCGACGCCGACACGACCGCAGTGGCGACGGAGGCGGACGGCCTCGTCCTGCCCGCCGCGGCGGAGGCGCCGCCGGGTGCCGACGACGCGCCGGCCCCGGAAGCACCCGTCGTCGAGACACCGCCGCTCGAGGAGCTCCAGCCGCCGGCCGAGCCCGCGCGGCCCGCAGCCGATCCCGCACCGAGCGAAACCCCGGGCTGGCGGCCCCGCGACTGACGCGCGGTCAGCCGCCCTTCACCAGTCCAGGCTCCGGGATCCAGCCGTCCGGCACGACCGCGTCCTTGGGCACCACGGCCACGCCGTCGCGGACGGTGAACCGGTCGCTGTCGGCCGTGCTCTCCCAGCCGCGCTCGTTGACGATCCGCGTCCGCTGACCGATGCGGACGTTCTTGTCCACGATCGCGCCCTCGACGATCGAGCCGTCGCCGATGCCGATCGGCGGCGCACCGCGGACCGCGGCCGCGGACTGCTCCTCGGGCGTCTCGTAGAAGTCGTTGCCCAGGATGACTGAGTTGCGGATCACCACGTTGCGACCGATCCGGCAGCGCAGCCCGATCACGCTGTTCTCGATCACTGCCCCCTGGCCGATCGCGCAGCCGTCGGACACGAGGCTGCTGCGCACGCTCGCCCCGTCGATCCGCGTGGGGGGCAGGAAGCGACCACGGGAGTAGATCGGGGCCTCGGGATCGGCGAGGTCGAACGGAGCGGCCGCCCCGGCCAGATCGAGGTTGCACTGGTAGTAGGAGCGGATGGTGCCGATGTCCTCCCAGTAGCCGTCGAACGCGTGGAGGTGGACCTTCTTGCTGCGGATGGCCGCGGGAAACACCTCCCGGCCGAAATCCTGGTAGTCGGTCTTCGTCAGCAGGTCGAGCAGGCAGTCGCGATCGAAGAGATAGATGCCCATGCTCGCCATCAGGGTGCGGCCCCGGGCGGAGATCCCGTGCCGCTCGATCCACGACGGATCGGTCCTCACCATGTCGAGCTCGGTTGGTGTCTGCGGCTTCTCGAGGAACCCGACGACCCGTCCCGTGTCGTCGAGCCGCATGATGCCCAGCGCCGAGGCCGCCTCCTCGGCCACCGGGATCCCGGCGATCGTCACGTCGGCGCCGCGGGCCTGGTGGGTCGCCAGCAGGTCGGCGTAGTTCATCCGGTAGAGCTGGTCGCCCGACAGGATGAGCACGTGCTTGATGTCGGGCTGCTGCAGGTAGCGGATGTTCTGCCGCACGGCGTCGGCCGTGCCCTGGTACCAGCCCGTGTTGTCGAGCGTCTGCTGGGCGGCGAGGATCTCCACTAACCCGCCGCCGAACGGGTCGAAGGTGTACGTGCGGCGGATGTGGCGGTGGAGGCTGACGGAGTTGAACTGCGTGAGGACGTAG
>JBJTIV010000434.1:0-4215 GCA_046095145.1 Planctomycetaceae bacterium | reverse complement strand
GAACGTCGGCCCGCTGCTCGACGCGCTGCGGGCGGCCGTGCCGGAGGCGCAGCTGCTCGTGATCGACGACGACTCGCCCGACGGCACGGCCGCGATCCTCGAGGGGCTGCGGCTGGCCCGGGCGCGGGGCTTCGACGTGGCGGTCTACCTGGACGCCGACTACAGCCACGCTCCGGCCGACGTGCCCCGGCTCCGGGCCGCGCTCGAGCCGGTCGCCGGCCGGCCGGCCGGCGACCGGCGCGAGCGCGGCCAGGAGCGCGGGCACGTCGGCCGGATCGTGGCGGAAGTCGGCGTCCATGTAGACCGCCACGTCGAAGCCCCGCGCCCGGGCCAGCCGCATGCCCTCGAGGATCGCGCTGCCCAGCCCGCGCCGCCCGCGGCGCACGAGCACGTGCACGGCCGGGTCGGCGGCGGCCTTCTCCAGCGCGATCGCGGCCGTGCCGTCGGGCGAGTCGTCGTCGATCACGAGCAGCTGCGCCTCCGGCACGGCCGCCCGCAGCGCGTCGAGCAGCGGGCCGACGTTCTCCCGCTCCTTGTAGGTGGCCGTCTGCACGAGCACGCGGCCCGGCGGCCAATCATCGCGCGAGCGAGTGTCATCGGAGTTCATGGTTCGTCAACACACTGGTATCTAGCGCATCGATGCCGGCGAGCATGGCGAACGGTAGCTGCTTCCACGCGGAGTCCCCCGGCTTCCGCCGGGGGCTTCACTGGATCCACAATCGGCACGGGAACATCGGAGCATGCCCGCCCTGAGCCGAAGCGACGGGACTCCGGGGCGGTGGGCGAATCCACTCCGAAGGATTCCTCCACCTTCTCGACGGCGTGGCGACCCGCATTGCCCGCGCTCGCGCGTGGGGCTTCCTTCGGGATGCCGCATCGTGCCGCGAGATACCGTCTCACGCATGGTGTGCCAGCCAGCGTTCGGCGTCGAGCGCCGCCATGCAGCCGGTGCCGGCGGCGGAGATCGCCTGCCGGTAGTAGTCGTCGGCCACGTCGCCCGCCGCGAACACGCCCTCCACGCTCGTGTCGGTGCGGAAATGCCTCTTCCACACGATGTACTTCTTCGGCGTGAGTTCGAGCTGGCCAGCCAGGAAGGCCGTGTTCGGCGTGTGGCCGATCGCCAGGAACACGCCCGACACCGGCAGCGTGGTCTCGGTCTTCGTGGCCCCCGTGCCCACGAGCTTCACCCCGGTCACGCCCGCCGCGTCGTCGCCGAGCACCTCGGCGAGCGCCGTGTCGAAGTGGATCGTGATCTTCGGGTTGTCGAAGGCCCGCTGGGCCATGATCTTGCTGGCCCGCAGCTCGCCGCGGCGGTGCACGAGGTGCACGGTGCTCGCGAACTTGGAGAGATAGGTCGCCTCCTCCACCGCCGAGTCGCCGCCCCCCACCACCACGAGCGGCTTGTGGCGAAACCGCGGCAGCGCCCCGTCGCACACGGCACAGGCGCTCACGCCACGGTTCTTGAAATGCTCCTCGCTGGGCAGCCCCAGCCAGTTGGCGCTGGCGCCGGTGGCCACGATCACGCACTGCGCCTCCACCTCGCCTCCCTCGGACGGGAACAGCCGGAACGGCCGCTTCAAGAAGTCCACCCGCAGGACGTCGTCGGTGACGATGCGGGTGCCGAAGTTCACCGCCTGCTGCCGCATGAGCTCCATGAGTTCGGGACCCGTCACGCCGTGGCCCTCGTGCGGCGGCATCATCTGCCGCCGCTCCTTCGGCAGCGCCGAGTCGAGGAAGGCCCCGAGGTTGCCGGCGGGAAACCCGGCATAGTTCTCCACTTCGCTCGTGAGCGCAAGCTGGCCGAGCGGCAGCGTGCCGGCCATGCGGTTCTGCTCGGTGATCGCCCCCTCGAAGACCAGCGGCTCGAGCTGGGCGCGGGCCGCGTAGGTGGCGGCCGACCAGCCGGCCGGACCGCTGCCGATGATCACGAGTCTCTCCTGCCTGGTGGCCATGTGGGCTCCTGATGACGCTGGTTCGGGGATCGGGCATGATGGGGCAAAGTGCCGCGCGCCGGGAAGTCCCGGCCCCGGAAAATCCTTCCGCTCCCCAGCCAGCCCGGAACCCGCCCGTGAGCCTGCTCGCGATCCTGCTGCCGAGCGCCGCCGTCCTGGCCACGGCCTACGTCGTCTATGGACGGATCCTGGCCCGCCTCTTTCGGCTCGACCCCCGGGCGGCGACGCCCGCCGTCGCCCTGCGCGACGACGTCGACTACGAGCCGATCCCGCCGCAGCTCCTCCTCGGCCAGCACTTCTCGGCGATCGCGGCCGCCGGCCCGATCGTGGGGCCGATCCTCGCCGGCGTGGCCTTCGGCTGGCTGCCGGCCCTGCTCTGGATCATCTTCGGCAGCATCTTCGTGGGCGGCGTCCACGACTTCTCGGCCCTCGTGGCCTCGATCCGCCACCGGGCCCGGTCGATCGCCGAGGTGGTCCGCGACCACATGAGCCGCCGGAGCTACGTGCTCTTCCTGGCGTTCGTGTGGATCGCGCTGGTCTACATCGTGGTCGCCTTCACCGACATCACGGCCTCGAGCTTCGTGGGCGGCCAGGTCCTCGAGAACGGCGAGACCGTCTCCGGTGGCGGCATCGCCACCTCGAGCCTCCTGTACCTCGTGCTGCCGGTGATCATGGGTCTCGCCATGCGCGTCGGCCGCATGCCGCTGTGGCTGGCGACGGCCGTGTTCCTGCCGCTGGTGGGCCTGGCGATCTGGGGCGGGCAGAGGATCCCGTTCGACCTCGCCGCCACGCTCGGCGTCACGAACGCCACCGCCCAGAAGATCTGGTGCGCAGCCCTGCTGGCCTACTGCCTGGGGGCCGCGATGGTGCCGATGTGGCTCCTGCTCCAGCCGCGGGGCCACCTCGGGGGTTGCTTTCTCTACGTGGCGCTCGCCGGCGCCGCGATCGGCCTGGTGGCGGGCGACCGCACGCTGGCGCCCGTGTTCGGCGGCGATGCGTGCATCCGCTACCCGGCGTTCACCGCCTGGCAGGCCGGCAAGGCCGGGCCGCTCGTGCCGATGCTCTTCATCACGATCGCCTGCGGGGCCTGCTCCGGCTTCCACTCGCTGATCGCCTCGGGCACCACGAGCAAGCAGCTCCGCCGCGAGACCGACGCCCGCCCCATCGGCTACGGCACGATGCTGCTCGAGGCCATGGTGGCCGTGGTGAGCCTGTGCTGCGTGATGGTGCTGGCGGCCGACGACCCGCGCACCGGTCAGCCGCCCAACTTCGTCTACGCCCTGGGCATGGGCCGCTTCCTGGAGATCCTCGGCGTGCCCGCGGCCGTCGGCGTGTCGTTCGCGCTCCTGGCGTTCACGACCTTCGTCTACGACACGCTCGACGTGTGCACGCGGCTGGGCCGCTACATCGTGCAGGAGCTCACGGGCTTGAAGGGCCGTGCCGGCGGCTGGCTGGGCACGGCGCTGACCGCGGGCGTGCCGCTGGTGTTCCTGCTGCGGACGCACGTCGACGCCGACGGCAAGCCGCTGGCGGCGTGGAAGACCTTCTGGCCGCTGTTCGGGGCGAGCAACCAGCTCCTGGCGGCGCTCACGCTCCTGGGAGTGACGGTGTGGCTGTGGCGCACGCGGCGGCAGGCCTGGGTGTGGCTCGTCACGGGACTGCCCACGGCCTTCATGTACGCGATGAGCACCTGGGCGCTGGCCGCGATGACGCTCCCCAGGTTCCGCACCGCCGACGGGTTCGTGGCCCCCGCCGATCCCGTGCCGTGGGCGGGCGCCGTGCTCCTGGCCCTGGCCGCCGTGATGCTCGTCGAAGCCATCCGGGCGATCCTCGCCCCGCCCAGCTCCCCGCCCCCGGAGCCGAGGCCGCTGCCCAGTCTGGGGGCTGCTCGGGCATGAGCCGGCGCGGCAAGGCGTCTCGCGGCAGGCCGACGGCGATGGCCGACCTGCCGACAAAGATCTGCGCCGCCTGCGGTCGGCCGTTCGCATGGCGCCGCAAGTGGGCGGCCTGCTGGGAGCAGGTCCGCTACTGCAGCACCCGCTGTCGCGGGCGGTGAGGCTATTCCGCCGCGGTCCCTGCCGCCGCGGCGCCGGCGATCTCCTCGATCGGGCGGCCGAAGGCGTCGCGGGCCACGGGAGTGAACCACCGCGGTGCGATCGGCAGGCCCGCGGCCTTCCAGATCGCCTCCAGGCGGTCGCCCGCCAGCCGCACGATCTTCTCGCGGCCGCGACCCGTGAGCGTGGACCGGGCGGCGGGCTTCACC
>JBJTIV010000433.1:0-2235 GCA_046095145.1 Planctomycetaceae bacterium | reverse complement strand
GCGAGGGGGGCTTCATCCGGCCCGGCTGCGACGCGGCCCTCGACGACCTCGTCGAGCTCGCCAGCGGCGGCAAGGCCTGGATCGCCCGCTACCAGGCCGAGCAGGTGGAGCAGACCGGCATCGCGTCGCTGAAGGTCGGCTCCAACCGCGTGTTCGGCTTCTTTCTCGAGGTGGGCCGGGCGCATGCCGACAAGGTGCCACCGCACTTCGTCCGCAAGCAGACGGTGAAGAACGCAGAGCGCTACACCACCGCCGAGCTCGACGAACGCCAGCGGCAGGTGCTCGGCGCCGAGGAGGAGGCCGTCCGCCGCGAGATCGCGCTCCTCGACGAGCTGCGGTCGTTCGTGGCCGGCGAGCGGCTGCGGCTCGACCGGGCCGGCGAGGTCCTCGCGATCCTCGACGTGCTCGGCGCGTTCGCCGCGGTGGCCCGGGCCCGCGGCTGGGTGCGGCCCGACGTCACCACCGGCGGCGGCCTGCTCGTCGAGCAGGGCCGGCACCCCGTCCTCGAGGACCTCCTGCCGCCGGGCGCGCTCGTGGCCAATGACCTCGTGCTCGCGGCCCGCGGCTCCGAACCCGGGGCCGCCGCGCCGGCGATCCTGCTCGTCACCGGCCCCAACATGGGGGGCAAGAGCACGTTCATCCGCCAGGCGGCCCTGGTGGCCGTGCTCGCGCAGGCGGGCAGTTTCGTGCCGGCGCGGCGGGCCGCCGTGGGCGTCGTCGACCGGCTGTTCGCGCGGATCGGCGCGGGCGACGACCTGGCGCGGGGCGCCAGCACGTTCCTCGTGGAGATGTCGCAGACCGCGCGCATCCTCAACGGCGCCACGCCCCGCAGCCTCGTGATCCTCGACGAGGTGGGCCGCGGCACGAGCACCTTCGACGGCCTGGCCATCGCGCAGGCCGTGGTGGAGCACCTGCAGAGCCGCGTCGGCTGCCGCACCCTCTTCGCCACCCACTACCTCCAGCTCGCCGAATTGGAGCGGCTCCCCGGCGTGGCCAACGCCCAGGTGCTCGTGCGGCAGCACGGCGAGGAGCTCGTCTTCCTGCACCAGGTGGTGCCGGGCGCCGCCGACAAGAGCTGGGGCGTGCACGTGGCCCGGCTCGCGGGCGTGCCGGCGGCGGTCATCGATCGCGCCCGCGATCTCCTGCTCGGCTTCGAGGCCGACGCCGCCACCCCGCCGAAGCCGCGCCGCAAGGCCGCCGCGACCGAGCAGAAGTCGCTCTTCGAGTGACGGGCTGCCGGTGGTCTTTCACCTCGCACCAGGAACGAGCCTTGCTGCGCCCAACTGGCTCGGGGCTGCCCATCCCTCGCTACGGCCTCCGTGATCTCCTGCATTCAAGCCCCTGGGCGGCAGCCCGGGGACACCGCGTCGCGGCGGAGACGGTCTGCCATGCCCCACGATGTCGCGGCGTGTTCGGCATCTGCGCTCGATCCGCATGGGGACCGGGAACCGGGGCCATCCCGGAGTCCCCCAGCTGCCGCAGGGGGCTTCACAAGGACGGCGCGCACCATCAAAACGTCCGCCGGGGGCTTGCATGCGGTGAACGCACTCCATCGCGGATCGAACGTCGCGCGGTCGGCATCCTCACGGCATGCGGCCGGCTGACGGCTGGCCCGCCCGTCGCGCCGGCCTCACCCGCACTGGTTCATCTTCTCGCGCGGCGTGCCGGCACCCACGAGGTCCGGCGCGGGGCGGGCCGCCGTGATCGTCGCGTCGTCCGGGGCGAGCGTCACGGCCACGCTCTTGTAGGCCGGCGTCCGCGACATCGGGTCGGCGGCCTTCGGCACGAGCACGTTGCCCTCGGGGTAATACATCGCCACGCAGCCCGGCCGGATCTGGTCGAAGGCCGACACGACGAGGCCCCGCATCTCCCCCGCGCTGCTCGCGATTCGGCAGCGGCCGCCGGGGGTGAGGCCGAGGCGGCGGATGTCGTCGGGGTGCACGAGCACCACGTCGCGCCGCGACTGGTTGCGGTAGAGGTCCTCCTCCTCGTAGACGACCGTGTTGAACTGCCCCTCGCTGCGGATCGTCATGAGCATCAGTCCCGCCGGCGGCGGCGGTAGGTCGTGGACCACGAGGTGGGCCCGGCCGTCGGCCGTGGGGAACGCGGGCCGGTCGAGGGCCCGGCCCGGGATGGAAAACTCCTTCCGCGTGCGGTCGATGTCGGCGAGCTGCTCGAGGCCGGGCACGATCGCCGCGATGGCGCGGCGGATCGTCGAGGTGTGGGCCATGTCGT
>JBJTIV010000432.1:0-2298 GCA_046095145.1 Planctomycetaceae bacterium | reverse complement strand
CACCAGCGGCACGCGGCCGCCGGCGAGGTAGTGCGCCTCGAGCGCCTGGCGGGTCACGCCGCTGGAGTCGCCGAGGCCCGCCTGCACCGCCATGATCTTGCTGCGGACGATGACCGTGGGATTCACCCGCTTGAAGCTCATGGCCACGAGGTCGAACAGGCCGATGCCGGCGTTCGAGGCGTAGGACTGCACCCACAGCCGCAGGTAGCGGGCGAGCATCGCGAACACGACCAGGACGGCGAACAGTCCCAGGCCGAGGAGGATCAGGGTCGGCATCGCTCGAACTCCGGACGCGTCGGCCGCGGGGCGGTCGCCCGGCCGAATCCCTCAACAGTCGTTCCGCCGCGAGCGGCGGTCAAGCCGCCGGGGGCTCGAGATCCTCGAAATCGAACTCTTCCAGGGTCTGGGAGCGGCCGTCGGCGGCCGTCTGGTTCGCCTGGTCCGGCTGTTCGGGCCGCGACGGACCCGGGCCGGCGTGCCGCCCGGCGCCGCGGCCATCCGTCGCGACCGGCCGCACGACGAGCGCCGCGGCCGCCACGCCGACCACCTCGACCGCGGCGCCGGCGGCGATCGGCCCGGCCTCGCTGCGGGCCTCGCACGTCGTCCCGTCGATCTCCACCGTGCCCCAGGGCACGAGTTCCCCGCCGGCCCGGCCGCGGCGGCCCACGAGCGCCTCGAGCTGCCTGCGGCGCGCGGCCAGGGGCCGCACGTCGTCGTCGCCCGGCGGCGGCGGCAGCACCCGCCGCCCCAGCGGCGTCTCCGGGAACACGCGGAGCGCCACCGCGAGCACGGCCGGCACCACGAGGAACGCCACGCCGGTCACCGCCGCCCCGAAGGCCCGGCCCTGCTCGACGAAGGCCGTCACGATCGCCGCGCCGATCGCGACCACGCTCAGGAAGCCGAGCACGCCCCCCGACGGCACGAACACCTCGAGCACCATCACCGCCAGGCCCACGAGAAACAGCGCGACGATCCACACGAGCGTCGTCATGACGGCACCGCCCGCACCGTGATCCGGCCGCCCCGCACCTCCACGACCCGCACCGCCGCGCCCGGCTCCACGAGCTCACCGTCGGTCGTCACGTCGCGGATCGTGCCGGCCACGAGCGCCTTCCCGAAGGGCGCGAGCCGGCTGGTCGTCGTGCCCTCGGCGCCGACGAGGTCGGCCAACGCCTCGTCGGACCCGTCGGCCGCCGCCGGCGGCTCGAGCAGCACGTGCCGCAAGACCGGCGTGGCCGGCAGCCAGCGGCGCAGCACCAGGCCGATCCCCGCCACGCCGAGGAGCGCCCCGAGGATGCCCACGAGCGACCACTGCATCTGGCGGATCTGGTAGGCGTTGGTCGGCAGCACGAAGGACTGGCTGGCCAGCACGATCGACGCGATCACGAGCAGCCCGCCGCCGAGGCCGAGCACGCCGAACCCGGGCAGCACGAGGATCTCGGCGGCCACGCAGACGACGCCCGCCAGGAACAGCATCACCTCCAGCCAGCCGCTCGTGCCGTGGAGGTACTGGCTCCAGAAGTAGCAGATGAAGGCCACGAGCGCCACGAAGCCGCCGAAGCCGAAGCCGGGCGTCTTGAGCTCGACGTACAGTCCCGCGCCGCCGATGAGCAGCAGCAGCCAGGCCAGGCTCGGGCTGGCCAGCGCCGCGAGCAGTTCCTCGGCCCACCCCGGCTGCGGCAGCGCCACGGCCGCGTCGATGCCGTAGGCCTTCCGCAGGCCGTCGAGGCCGTCCACCACGTGGGTCGCGAGGCCGATCTCGGCGGCCCGCCGCGCGCCGAGCCGCACGGGCGCCGCCCCGAGCGGGGCGCCGAGCTCCCACGTGTCGCGGTCGGCACGCTCGGCGAGCTCCTCGGGCGAAAGCCATTCGACGCGGCCGCTCGCCCGCTTGAGGGCGCGGTGCACGGTCACGCCCGGCAGCGCGAGCGCCAGCGGCAGCGACCACGTCCGCCCGCGGGGCCGCGCCACGCCCGCCTGCCACGCCGCGGCCACGCTCTCGGCCTGCCGCTCGCCGAGTGTCGCGGCCCCCTCGCCGCCGATTGCGGCGTCGGGCTCCATGACGATCTCGTCGCAGGCCGCGGCCACGAGGGCCGCGTCGCCGCGGGCCTCGCGCGGCACCCAGGCCACGCTCCGCACCCGCGACGGGTCGAGGGCGGCGAGCCACGACGCCAGCACCATGCTCTGCTCGGGCGCCCCGCCGGCCGAGTCGAGCCGCAGGATGAGCAGGTTCGCCCCGTCGGCGACGGCCCGGTCGAACCGCGACCGCACGCGGCTCACCGCGTCGGCCGTGATCGCACC
>JBJTIV010000431.1:0-3430 GCA_046095145.1 Planctomycetaceae bacterium | reverse complement strand
CGAGAGCGGCGAGGTGCGCCGCGTGGGCGACAACCAGCCGATCATGGTGGACGTGCGGGTGGTGTGTGCCACGCACCGGGCGCTCGAGGAGATGGTGGCGGCGGGCGAGTTTCGCGAGGATCTGCTGTTTCGCATCAACACCTTCGAGATCACGATCCCGCCCCTCCGCGACCGCCGTGCCGACATTCCCGGGCTCGTGCGCCACTTCGTGCGGCTGGCCCGGCCGCAGACGCCGCCGCAGGCGGAGGTGGCCGAGGCCGCGGTGCTCGACGTGCTGGCAACCTACCACTGGCCGGGCAACGTCCGCGAACTGGCCAACGTCGTCGAACACGCACTCGTGCTCTGTGACGGCCTGCCGCTGACCGTGGCCCACCTGCCGGCGCGGCTGGGCGGCCTGCGGGCGGCCGTGGCCGACCCGCCGCCCGCGCCGGCGGCCGTTCCGGACGTGCCCGCGCGGCCGCTCTCCCTCCGCGAACTCGAGATGCAGGCGATCCTCGAGGGTCTCGGGCGCAACGGCGGCAACAAGCCGAAGACCGCCGAGGAACTCGGGATCAGCCTGAAGACGCTCTACAACAAGCTGCACCAGCTCAACGACGGCCTGCAGCAGACGGGCTGACCACAGTCAGGTCTTCCGCACCACGCCCACGAGCACGCCGAGCACCTTGGCGTTGCGAACGTAGATCGGCTTCATCGACGCGTTGGCCGGCTGCAGGCGGATCCGATCGCGCTCCGGAAACCACTGCTTCAGCGTGGCCTCGCCGTCCTCCGTCTGGGCCACGACGATGTCTCCCGAATGGGCCGTCTGCTTCCGTTGGATCACCACCCAGTCGCCGTCGGCGATCTGGGCGTCGATCATCGAGTCGCCCATCACCTTGAGCACGAAGTGGTTGTCGCGGCCGAAGAGATCCTCGAAGCTGATCCGATCGAGCTGGTTCTCGGCCGGCCGCAATGACCCGGCGGCCACCCAGCCGACCATGGGCAGGCCACGGAGGCTGGCGGGCTCCGTCACGAGCTCGATCGCCCGCGACATGTTCTTGCCGCGGGTGATCAGACCCTTCCGCTCGAGGGCCTTGAGGTGGCAGACCACGCCATTGGGCGAACGGATCTTGAACACCTGGCCGATCTCCCGGACCGTAGGCCCGTAGCCGCGGGAGTGGATCTTCTCGCGGATGAAGGCGTAAATCTCCATCTGCCGCTCCGTCGGCTGCCCGCCGGCGTCATCGTCGGCCACCAGTGTCAGGCCAAGGCGATGCAGGCCAAGGGGATGCCGGCCCGCCGGCGCCGCCACCAGCCGCCGCGGACGGGACTTGGACTTCGCCGATGCGTGACGCCGGGACGGGGTGGAGCCTTTGCGCTTGGCCATGCGTGCGGAGCGGAGAACCGCTTTCCTGGGGGTGTCATGACGGATGTGGCCGCGGCGGGCCGGGTCGTATCGACCACGGGCCCGTGTGGACGCCAGTATCTTAGTATACGGCCGTTCATTTTTGCAAGGGGGTGATCGGGCCGGGGCCGATCACGATCCGCCGAGCGCGGAGGCCAGGTCGGCGGGCGTGACGTTCAGGGCCCGGGCGAAGCCGGCCACGAATCGGCCGCCCGTGGGCTCGAGGGCGACGATCGAGAAGTCCCCCAGGTCGAACCACCCGGCCGCCTGCGGGAAGCGGTCGAGATACGCTCGCGCGAGCAGCTCGTGGTCAGCGTGGCCGCGATCCACGAACACGGCCCGCGCGAACAGGGAGACCCGGGGCAGCGCCTGGGGCGGCGTGGCCGGGTCCTCGGGGGCGGAGACCAGCACGCAGACCTCGGGGTTCGCGAGCATGTCGCGAGTGTGGGCCGAGAGGCGGCTCACGTGGGTCACCAGCCGCAGCCCGTCCGCTGCGGGGTGGATCGCGTAGGGCACGAGCGAGGCGAGCGGCCGGCCGTCGTGGAGCGTGGCCAGAGCCGCGACGGATCGGCCGCGGATCAGGTCGCCGAGCAGGCGGAGCGTCTGCGAATCCATCGGCCGCCGATGCTTCGCGCGAACAAGGCTTCTACCAGGCGAAGTGCGCGAAGGCCTTGTTCGCGTCGGCCATGCGGTGGACGTTGTCGCGCTTCGTCACGGCCGCGCCCTCCCGCTTGTAGGCCGCGATGATCTCCTCGGCGAGCTTCTCGTAGGTGCCGCGGCCCTTCTTCTCGCGGACCGCCTGCAGCAGCCAGCGGATCGCCAGCGACTGCTGCCGGTTGCGGTTGACCTGCATCGGCACCTGGTACGCCGCCCCGCCCACCCGCTTCGAGCGGACCTCCACAGCGGGCTTCACGTTCTCGACGGCCCGGTTGAAGACCTCGATCGGCTCGGTCTCGGTGACCTTCTTCGCCACGATGTCCATCGCCTTGTAGAAGACGTTCTGCGCGACGCTCTTCTTGCCGTCTTCCATGAGGCAGTTGATGAACTTGCTGGCGAGGAGCGAGCCGTAGCGGGGATCGGGACGGAGTTGCTCGCGGCTGGCGGTGATCTTGCCCATGGCGGTGGTTTCCTGCGTTTAGCCCTTCTTCGCGCCATACAGGCTGCGGGACTGCTTCCGGCCCTGCACGCCGAGCGTGTCGAGCGCGCCGCGGATGATGTGGTAACGGACGCCGGGGAGGTCGCGGACGCGGCCGCCGCGGATGAGCACGATCGAGTGCTCCTGGAGGTTGTGGCCCTCGCCCGGGATGTAGACGGTCACTTCCTTCTGGTTCGAGAGCCGCACGCGGGCGATCTTCCGCAGCGCCGAGTTGGGCTTCTTCGGCGTCATCGTCCGGACCTGCAGGCACACTCCCCGCTTCTGCGGGCAGCGGTCGAGCACGGGCGACTTGGAGAACTTCCGCTTCGGACGGCGGCGGCTGCGGACGAGTTGACTGATCGTGGGCATGAGTGGCTGCGGAGGGCGGGAATTCGAGAGCCCCAGAGCATAGCCCAGGGCCCGGGCGGGCGGAAGCGGCCTCGGGCAAAAGGCCGTTTTCCGGCGGCCCGTGCCGATGGCTCCCCTGGCATTCCTACTCCGGCCCGACATCACTCCGGCCCGACGTCACTCCGGCCCGGCATCACTCCGGATGGAAGAGCTCGCCGCGACCGCCGGCGAGCGGGTCGCCATGCCACTGCCGCCACGGGCCGCCGGAGGCGGCGCGCGCGGGAGCGAAGCCGGCCCGGTCGAGCCGCCGCAGCACGAGCGCGAGCAGCGGCGGCGACCAGCGGGCACCCCGGGCGAAGGTGGCGGGCGGCACGGGGGCCGGGCCGAGGGCGACGATCGTGCCGCGCCGCATGCCGAGCCCGGGCTGCGGGCCGAGCGGGCCGGCGTCGAAGCGGGCCTGCGGGGGGGCGTGGTGCTCGTGGCCGGCGACGTGGGCGACCTGGCCGCCGACCGGATGCGCCGCGGCCTGGTGGCGATCGGCGGCGGCTGCGGCGCGGCGGCGGGCT
>JBJTIV010000430.1:0-2481 GCA_046095145.1 Planctomycetaceae bacterium | reverse complement strand
AGCTGGGCGACCTACAACTACCTGGGCATGTCGGGCGAGCCGGAGGTGGCGGCGGCCGCGAAGGCGGCGAGCGACCGCTTCGGCACGAGCGTGTCGGCCAGCCGGCTGGTGTCGGGTGAGAAGACGATCCACCAGGAGCTGGAGCGGGAGATCGCCCGGTTCGTGGGCACGGAGGACGCCGTCACGTTCGTGGGCGGCCACGCCACGAACGAGACCGTCATCGGCCACGTCGTGGGTCCGGGCGACCTCGTGCTCCACGACGCGCTGGCCCACAACAGCCTGCTGCAGGGGGCCGTGCTCTCCGGCGCCCGCCGCCGGCCGTTCCCCCACAACGACTGGCGGGCCGCCGACGAGCTGCTCGGGCAGATGCGCGGGCAGTATCGCCGGGTGCTCGTGGTGATCGAGGGCATCTACAGCATGGACGGCGACTTCGCCGACCTGCCGAAGTTCATCGCCCTGGCGAAGCGGCACAAGGCGCTGCTGCTCGTGGACGAGGCGCACTCCATCGGCGTGATGGGCCCGCGGGGACGCGGCATCGGCGAGCACTTCGGCGTGCGGCCGGCCGACGTGGACCTGTGGATGGGCACGCTCTCCAAGGCCCTGGGCAGCTGCGGCGGCTACATCGCCGGCACGCACACGCTCGTCCGCTGGCTCAAGTACACGGTGCCGGGCTTCGTCTACTCCGTCGGCCTGCCGCCCGCGGCGGCGGGGGCGGCGCTGGGCGCCCTTCGGCTGCTGCAGCGGGATCCGCAGCGCGTGGCCGCCCTCCACGCCAACGCGCGGCTGTTCCTGCAGCTGGCCGGCGAGGCGGGGCTCGACACCGGGCCGTCGGGCGGCTCGGCGATCGTGCCGGTGATCCTCGGCAACTCGATGAACGCGCTCAAGCTCTCGCGGGCCCTGTTCGCCCGCGGGATCAACGTGCAGCCGATCCTCTACCCCGCGGTGGAGGAACGGGCGGCCCGCCTGCGGTTCTTCATCACGTCGCGGCACACGACCGAGCAGATCCGACGCACGATCACGGCGGTGCAGGAAGAGCTGGCGAAGATCGACCCCGCCTACGCCCGGCGGTCGGCCTGAGCCGGGCCGCGGCCCCGTGGGCGAGCCGGCCACGTCCGGCGCGGGATGCGGGCGAAACGGCCGCGTCTTCCGACGGCGGCGGGGCACTCCTATAACGCCGTGATGTCAGCCGCCGAGACCACGAGCCACCGGCTCGTCCTGCCCGCCGACGCCAACCACTTCGGCACGCTCTACGCGGGCAGCCTGCTGCGCTACGCGCTCGAGGCCGCCTATGCCACGGCCGTCCGCGCGGTCGGGCCGGAGGCGAACCTCATGCTGCGGCGGGTCCTGTCGCTGGAGTGCCGGCGGGGCGTGCCCGTGGGCACGCTCGTCGAGCTCCGTGGGGCGGTGCTCCAGGTGCGGCAGTCGTATCTCGTGGCCGGCGTGGTGGGCATGCCGCTCGACGGCCAGACGCTGCCCTGGATGGACGGCCTGCTCGGCTTCGCGAGCGTGACGGCCGACGGCGCGCTCGTCGACCTGCCGGCGGATGTCGAGGTCGCGCCGGAGTCGGCCCTTTGGCAGCCGCTGGTGGAGCGGCTCGGCAAGCTCGCGCTCGTGCGGGGCGCGACCGCCGACTGGATCGCCGCCGGCTGGTGACGGCGGCCGGGTATCAGAATCGGATTTCCATGCCGAAGTCGACGCCGTTGGTGAACACGACGTCCTGCGCCTCGTTGGCCGTGGGGCCGATGCGGTTGTAGACCGGGTTCGGGCGGTAGTAGGGGTCTGACGGATCCGTGTAGCGCGGGTCGGCGGGATCGACGCCCGCGGGACGCGGCCCCGTGGTCTTCACGATCCACGGATTGTCGATGCTGGCGGGCTCCGTGGGATCCTCGATTTCCGCATAGCGGACGGGCCGCTCCTGGCTCTTGTAGCCCGTGTTCGACGACGCCCGCGCGATGCTGCCCATCACGAGGCCCGTGTAGCCGGCGTGGAGGGTGATTCCCTGGCTGACCTTGAACTTCGTGCCGAATCGCCACTCGCCGATCGGCGAGAAGACGAAGTTGTGCTCCACGTCGTTGGTGGCGTTGTTCTGACCGACTGCGTAGATCTGCAGGAAGAGCGGCGGTGCCGAAGGCACGAGCGCGTCCGTCTGGTTCGTGCCGTCGGACGAGAACGTGGATGCGGGATTGAACGTGGCCCGCAGGTAGTCGGCGCCGATCGAGTCCGGGAAGTTCGCCCCGCGGTAAAGCATGTTCTGCCAGTTGAGGCCGGCGGTGAACTTGAGCTCGCTGATGAACGTCCAGCGTCCCGACTGGCTCTCGAAGAGCACCGCGAACTCCGGACCGACCATGTTGTTGAAGACGTCGGTCGCCCAGGCGCCGGTCTGAAGCGGCGTGCTGGGCCCGAGGCCGGTCAGCGTGTCGGGGCCGGCGATCTGCAGGACATCACCTGCACTGCTCTGCGAGATAAACGTTCCACCCAACC
>JBJTIV010000429.1:0-2139 GCA_046095145.1 Planctomycetaceae bacterium | reverse complement strand
CACTGCGCCGCCAGCTGGCTCCACGTGCCGCTGCCGCCGTTGCCCCCCGTGCCCGACCAGCGCGTCGACTGGAAGTGCGGATTCGCCGCGATCCCGTTCGTCGGCACGTCGTAGTAGGCCGTCAGCTGGGTGTTGTAGTTGGAGGGGTTGCTCGTGCCCGACGTGGTGACGCCCTCGCTGTACCAGATCGAGTGGCCGAGAGCCCCGTCGGTCCGCGTGCGATCGATCTGCTGCTGGAGATCGGTCCAGGGGGTCGCAGAGCCGGTGCCGAGCAACCGCAGGCCCGCGCCGAGTTCCGCCCGGTTGGAGCCCGAGGCGGTGATCTCGGCCGGCCATTGGCTCGCGAACGCGGAGTAGGTCGAGCGGTACACCTGCGGCAGCACCTCGTCGGTGCTGCCCATCCACTTCGACCAGTCGGCGCAGTAGTTCGCCGCGCTGAAACCCGACACCGACGGTGCGAGCGAGACGACGACCGACGGCTTGGCGGCCTTCGCGGCGGCCGCGATCTCGGCGAAGAAGGCCTGTGTCTTGCCCTGCCGCCAGGCCAGGAAGTTCGAGTCGGAGGTGTTCGTGGGGAGGTTCTTGTTCGTCTCCTGCTTGTAGACGGCCTTCGTGTAGGCGTCCCACCCGAACTGCACCGGCCAGGCCAGGTGGTCGTCGAACTGCACGATCTGCAGGTCGAACTGGTTGATCGCGTCGACCACGATGCCCTTGATGAGGTTCCGCACCTCGGGCACCAGCGGATTCATCCACACGAAGTTGTTGGAGCCGTTGGTGTAGTTGCCCGACTGGTCCTCGAGCAGCCAGCCCGTGCCGCTGGTGGTGCCCACGGTCCAGGTGGCGTTCTGGCACTTGAGCGACAGCGGGTTGAAGGCGCCGCCGAACTCCGACATGAGTCCGTATTCGAACCACGCCCCGTGCACGATTCCGGCGGCGGCCGCGGCGGTGCGGGTCTCGTTGAGGAGGATCCGGCTGCCGAGGCTGGGGTTGAGCGAGGGACTGCCGGTGAAGGCCGCGAGCGTGGGCGAGTTGAAGTTCGTGTAGCCGTTCTTCCAGGCCTCCACGTAGACCGTGTTGAGGCCCGTGCGCTTCAGCGAGTTCATCGTCGTCTGGACGTTCGCCGCCGACCAATCGTCGGAATTCGTGGTCGTCATCCACGTGCCGCGGATCTCGGGCGCGGCCGCCGCGGCCGGCCGCAGGAGGCCGCAGGCGACCGCCGCCGTCACGAGCCACAGGATCGCGACGGTCCGGAAAACCCGCCGCCGCGTCGCCACGGCCAGCACCGCGGCCGCACCGGCCACGAGCGCGATTCCCGACGGCTCCGGGGCAGCGGCGTAGACGATGAGCACGTCGCTCGATGACTGCGGCTGGTTCACTGTGAAACTGGCGAAGGGACGCTCGGTAGCGAAGGCCCGGTTGAAGGAGTCGAGCCAGACGCTCGGCGCGATCGAAAGCTTGTCGATCCCAGACGTGGTCCCGGCAACGTCATAAAGCAGCCACTGACGATCCAGGTCCCAGAACGAATTCCGCCAGTCTACCTGGCTCGCGGTGCCCGTGAAGGAGAGCTCGAGCTGCGTGGGGTCGACGAACGTCAGATTGCCGTTGACGATCACCTGGTCGTAGGCCACGGGCGAATTGGTGGCGACGTTGTTCCACAGCTCCCAGGTCACCGAGGCGGAGGAACCGCTGTAGGTGAGGTCGGCGAAGGTCTCGACGCCGGGCGACGCCCCGGGCTGGTGGCTGCCCTGGATCGTCGTGGCGCCGAGGATCGTGCCGGTGCCCATGAGCACGCCGCCGGGAGAGACGAGCAGGCCGGCGTTCGCGAGGCTGCCGTTGACGGCGAGCGTGCCGCCGGCGAGCACGTTCGTGGAGCCCGAGTAGATCTGCGCGGCGGTGAGGGTCACGAGGCCCGACTCCACGCGCACGCCCCCCGATCCGCTGATCACGCTCGAGATGCTGCCGCCGTAGGTGTCGGAGCGGTTGAACGCCAGCACGGCCCCGGAGGCCACGCTGATCGGCGTGCCCGCCGCCAGGCTCCCGGCCGTGCCGCCGTTCCCCACGCGCAGCGTGCCGGCGTCGATCGCGATGCCGCCGGTGAGCCCCGTCGCCGTCCCCGCGATCACCAGCGTGCCCGCGCCC
>JBJTIV010000428.1:0-4635 GCA_046095145.1 Planctomycetaceae bacterium | reverse complement strand
GTCGCGTTCGTGGCCCGCCAGGCGCGGCGCGGAGGCCGCTTCGCGGGCGCCGTCCTCGACCCGCCGTCGTGGGGCCACGGCCCGCGGGGCCAGGCGTTCGCGATCGACCGCGCCGCGGTCGAAGCCCGCAGCCTCGAGGCTCTCGAGGAGTGTCGCCTGCAGGCGGTCGTGCCGCCAGCCGGGCGAGTGGCAGGTGACGAGCACCGGCCCCGCGGGCGGCTCGAGGAGCCGCGCCACGTCGGCCAGGAGCGGCGCGAGGTCGCGGTCGATCGCGAACGCCTGGCCCCGCGGGCCGTGGCCCCACGACGGCGGGTCGAGGACGGCGCCCGCGAAGCGGCCTCCGCGCCGCGCCTGGCGGGCCACGAACGCGACCGCGTCCTCGCACACCCAGCGGACGGGCAGGTGCGAAAGCCCGGAGGCTTCGGCGTTGCGCCGGGCCAGCGCGATCGCCTGCCGCGAGGCGTCGACGTGCACCACCTCGGCACCCCCGGCCGCCAGCGCCAGCGAGGCGGCGCCGGAGTGACCGAAGAGCGACAGGACGGTGCCTCCCCGCGGCGCCGCCGCGGCCAGCCACCGCCAGTGGTCCGCCTGCTCGAGAAACACGCCCACCTGTCCCGACGGCGCAGGCCGCACCTCGAGCGCGAGCGTTGCCGGGCCGACGTCGAGCGCCACCTGCCACGGATCGGGCAGCGGTCGCGGAAACCGCCACTCGGGGCGGCCGGCGCCGGATCCGAAGATCGCGCCGGCGGAGGACCACGCGTCGGGCATCTTCCGCGGCCCCGTCGCATGCGACAGCGGCCGGTCCACGAGCACGCCCCCGAGCAGTTCGAGCCGCCGGCCGCGTCCCGCCGGTCCGCCGAAGTCCACGAGGCCGGGGTCGTGGAACGGCGGCGCGTCCGGGGCGTTCATGGGAGGCCAAGAATACCGTGCGCATTCGCGATGCGAGGAAAGCCCGGAGCGGGAGCGACGGGAATACGGGTGGCAGGCCGCGTCGGCATCGGCGGCGCGCATGCAAGCCCCGGGCGGAAGCCCGGGGACACCGCGTCATGGCGGAGACCGTCTGCCATGCTCCACGATGACGCACGGTTTTCGGCATGCGCGCTCGATTCGCATGGGAACCGGGAGCCCGGGCCACCCGGAGTCCCCCAGCTACCGCCGGGGGCTTCCACATTCACCGGGCGCACCATGAACACGTACGCGTGGGGCTTCCTGACGGGAAACGACCCGGCCCGTCGCGTGCCGCGCGAGTGGTCGGCTACTTCCGTTTCCGGCGCGTGCCGCGGGACGATGTCGCGGGCTTCTTCGGCTCGGATTCCGCCGGCGCCGCGGCGACCGGCACCGTCTGCGGCACGATGATGCAGTTGTCGCCGAGCTCGAGGTCCTCCTCCTCCTGGACCGGCCGGCCGCGGTCGTCGAGCTTCACGTCGGCCTCGGCCGTCTTCTTCTTGGCGACCGCGAGGAGCTGGTCGTAGAGCTTCGCCCGGTCGACGCCGTTGATCTGCGCCACCGCCGTGGCCACCTCGCCGAGGTAGCGGAGGAAGATGCTGCGGCGCTGCCCTTCCTGGGCCACGCGGAGCCGCCGCCGCATGTACATCCCGAGCTTGCGGCCCACGGCCTGCAGCGCCAGGCGGATCTCCTTCTGGATCTCCGGGTAGTGGGCGATCGCCTCCTTCGACTCGCTCGTGAACGGCACCCACACGCTGGCCACGTGCACCATCGCGGTCACCGGGCCGCTGGGCAGTCCGCCCCGCGACTGCGACAGGCCGTAGGACCGCCAGTTGGTCGAGAGGATCGTCTGCGTGACCGCGCAGGCGGCGGGCTGGAACTGCAGCGGCACGCGGTTGGCGTAGCGGAGCACGTTCATGCTCTGCCCCTCGTCCACGCTCACGTGCTGCATGGCGCCGTGGAGGGCGTCGAGCTGCTGCTTCTTGAGCCGGGCCGGCGACTGCCGCGGCGCGAGCTGGGCCTCGGTGAGGATCTTGTCGGCCGCCTCGGCCCCGATGCCGCCGAAGGTGGTGGTGAGGAACTGCCGCAGGCTGCGGGCGTCACTCTCGCTCGCGAGCTCGCCGAGCGCATCGCGGGAGATCTTCTGGGCCGACACGCCGCCGCCGTAGGCGAGCGCCGCCACGATCACGAACGGATTGCCACGGTAGACGGACGGCGGCCGCGTCGCGGCGGTGAAGAACTCGCCGGGGACGACCTGCCGCAGGCCGGCGAGCAGCCGCTGCTCGCCGATCGGCACGATGCAGTCGGTCGCCGGCGGCGGGATGCGGGTCTCCTGGATGGCCTTGAAGAGCGCGTCGGCCTCGCCGCGGCCGAGCTTGCCGGCGGATACGCGGGTGGAGAGCCTGGCCGCGTCGCAGATCTTCTTCGCCGTGCCGTGCGAGACGCGGGAGAAGGACTGCGTGAGGAACTGTGCGAGCGTGAGCCGCGGCTGCTCCTGGAGCATGGTCACGAGCCGACCGAGCTCCACGCCGTAGGGATGAGGCTTGATCTCCTTCGGCTCCGGTGGCAGCTCGTCGCTCGACCGCTCCAGGATCCGCTCCTGTCCGTCGGGCCCGATGAAGTGGAGCCGGGCGTGGGGATTGGCGATCGCGGTCTGCTCGAGGTACTCCTCCACGCTGCCCCGGCCGCGCTGGAATTTCGCCTCCATCTCGATCGTCACGCGGGTGCCGTGCTCGATCGCCTCGCCCCGGTCATTGGCGGCGAACCACTCGATCGAGTGCTTCTTCATGAGCTCCGCGCCGCCCTTGCCGGGCGGGATGTCGACGCCCTCGCCCCTGCCGTTGAGGATCTCCGGCTGGTTGGTCTTGGTGTCGATCCGCAGCTCGTAGTAGTGGGCGGGCTGCTTGGCGTCGATCTTGGAGATGATCTTCACCGGCTTGCCGGTGGTGAGCACGCCGTACATGCCGGCCGCCGAGATGCCGATGCCCTGCTGGCCGCGGCTCATCCGCAGCCGGTGGAACTTCGAGCCGTAGAGGAGCTTGCCGAAGATCAGCGGGATCTGCTTGCGGACGATGCCCGGGCCGTTGTCCTGCACGCCCATCCGGTAGCGGGCGCCGCTCTCGCCCACCTGCTCGATGTGCACCCAGATCTCGGGCAGGATGCCGGCCTCCTCGCAGGCGTCGAGCGAGTTGTCGACCGCCTCCTTGACGCTCGTGAGGAGCGCCTTCCGCGGCGAGTCGAACCCGAGCAGGTGGCGGTTCTTGGCGAAGAACTCGCTGACGGAGATGTCGCGCTGGCCGGCGGCGAGCGCCTGGGCGGTGGCCCGCCGCTTGGCCGGGGCCCGGGCCGCGGGGGACGCGGGCGGCGGGGCCGGATCGGCCGCCTGCACCCGCTGCTTCGCAGGCTTGGCGGGCTTCCGGCGCTTGGTCACGGTGGCCATGGGCACGACGCGGGGTGGGGCGGACCCCAGACTGTGATCGCCGTCGAATGGCTTGGCAAGAGGGGCGGAGTTTGTCGGTTGGTGAAAGGCTGCGGCCGGCCGGTGGCGGTGCGGGCGTGCCGTGAAAGTATGCCTGTCGGGCGAAGCCCGCCGGGACCGGCCGCGACAGTCAACCGCGGCGCGCGGTCGTGTCGAATGTCACAGCGGTAGCGGCGGGCCGCTGCGATGACGGTGCGTTCCCCGGAGGTCCTCCCATGCCTCGTTCCCGCTGGCGTTCTCGGCTGGCCGTGACCCTGCTCGTGGCTGCCCATCTGGGCCTGCTCGTGGACGCCTCGGCCACGCCCATCGACGGCGGCGTCGACGCGCCCACGCCCGACGTCTTCTACAACTTTTACGTGCCGCCCGTGCCGGCGGGTTCCGCGCCGGGGCTCGGTGCCCAACTCTACGTCTCGCCGCGGCCGGTGCCGCCGCGGGTGGGCCACACGTGGCACACCTACCCGCCGTTCATGCCCCACGAATTTCTCTACCGGCACCGTCGCCGCTACATCCGCCCGGCCGGCGTGACCGGGCTGCGGACCGACGTGCACGCCTACTGGTGGTGAGGACACTCGACATCATGATTCGTCCCTTCGCGGTGCTGCGCACGCTGTCGCTGGTCGTCCTCGCCGCCGGTGCGGTGAGCGGCGTGCCGGGCCGATCGGCCTGGGCGGCGGACCATGCCCCCTGGGCTCCGGGATCGTGCACCGACGATGCGGGCGCCGGTCTCCACCACGGCCGCCGCCACGCTTCCGGAGCGGCGTGCGGCCCGCGCGGCTGCGGGCCGGCGCGGTGCGGCCACGGACACTGCTGCCCGCAGCCGTGCTGCCCGGGAGCGGGCTGCCACGGGGCATGCTGCCGCGGCCTGTGCGAGCAGCTCGGCCACAGCGTCCACCACGACGTCTACGAGAAGCGCTACTTCCTCCGCAGCCAGGGCAAGAGCAGGCACAGCACCTGGTACGACCCCGCGGAGGGCCGGCCGATCGCGCTGGTCGTGCCCCCCACGGCCGAGTTCCAGTCGCAGTACGCCTGGGGCGTGCCGAGCTCGCGGGTGGCGCCGATCTACCACCAGTTTCGCCGGCCGTATCCTGGGCCGGGCGGCGTCGCGGGGTCCGGCGGAGGCTTCCTGCCCACGCCGAACCAGCCGAGCGACACGGTGCAGTTCGGTGTGAACGCCGTGCGCGGGCCGTGGGGGGCGTACTGAATTCAGGCGA